>CAZAJT010000016.1:0-18382 GCA_964485585.1 uncultured Gammaproteobacteria bacterium | reverse complement strand
CTGTAGCTCAATGGTAGAGCGGTTGTCTTATACACAACTGGTTGGAGGTTCGAGCCCTCCCAGCTCCACAAAATAGTCGGGAGTCAATAGTCTTTAACCCTTGGATAATCCATCGACTATCGACCATTAACTAATGACTAATTTGCAGAGGTAGCCAAGGTGGTCACGGCGGGGGTCTGAAAAACCTCAGATGTCAGTTCGACTCTGACCCTCTGCACCGCGGCGGTAGTTCAGCGGTAGAATATCTCCTTGCCAAGGAGAGGGTCACGGGTTCAAATCCCGTCCGCCGCTCATTTTTATTATGGCAAGATACGCAGAAATTTACTCAACATGGGATATTGATGGAATTCAAGGACATGCGCCTTTTCCAAGAGGCACAGCAAAAGATTTGCTCCTTGGTACATTTAAGCCACCAATAGAAAATTCTAGTTTGAAGGATTTTAAACATCCTACCGGTTTGATTGCTATGGCATTGATTCCATTCGCACATCTGAATTATGTAGCTCATAAGGTGAGAAAGGTTGACGAAATTGGGAGACAAAGTCTGGAAGCATTTAAACAAGCGGCAGAACTTCATGATAGATTGATTATATTTGCGGTGCTCTCAGGAAGAGAGCCCCCCATGCACCCGATGACAAAACAACAACTTGTGGAGTGGGGTACGGCAGGCTATTTCAATGTATATCACCTCAATTCAATGCGAAGCTCCTCTGGTTTTAAAGTCAATACTGTCCGAAGACTACTTGATGAAAATCCTGATCGTGTCATCGTGCATATTGACGATGATTTAAAACCAGCTTTAGGAATTGGATTACTCGATCCAGAGAGAACAGTAGTATACGTTAAGAAAAATGCTTCCACCCATCCTCTACTTCTTAAGCGTTCGAACGTAGAACTCCCGAATAACGTTAAGATAGTTGATCACCAGATGCAGGCAGCAGAAGATTTTGAAGAGCGGTTGAGAAACAGTATTCTATAGTTGTTGACAACGGGAAAATTGTTTGTATAATGGAGCTATGGATTTATCTACCAACCAATCCAGGTGGTCACATTATTACACTCCTGCCTGGGAGGTTGGTAATTTTGTGGCGATAAAGTAGTTCTAAAACAATAAACGTCAAAAATCGACCTCCCAAACGGGAGGTTTTTTTGTTGGGTAAAACTATGGAAAGACTACACCAAATTCCGGTACAGAGTGAGGTATTATTTCGGGAAGGCAACTTTCCCTTGATTGATCCATGGGTACGAAACGCTCAGGAAATATACCCGATACGAGAGAACATCAATGCATTGCTGGATACCGGCAATAGAAGAGGTTTGGAGGAGTTCGGTTTTCCAGCCGACGTCATACCAGTGATGCAACTATGGAGACAAAATGGGCCTGATATTCTGACTTCGTTCTCCCACCCTGAGGAAATGGATCTGTATAAGGCTATTGCGGTATTTAATCTCGCCGTATTTCTGGAGCGTTCCCGTAACCTTGGCATGGAATTTCCCTCGGTTCTCGTAAATTACTACGACACTATTCCATTTCACAAATCAGTATTAAAACCTTTCCAAATTGGTACATATGGGAAAAAGCTAACCGCTGACATGTTTGGTATTCAAGGCAAAAGAAGTCACTCGCTTCTTCGTATGCCCACTGCTGTTCCTCTGCAGGAAGTTGAGGAAACCGCTGCGAGATTTCTATCATCTCAGGAAGAGATTGTTTCATACTTCATGGAAGTCATACGACCTGCAATCGTTGGTGAAATGACGCAAAGAGGAGAAAACATCGCAAGACAGAAATCACCCCATATACGAGTGATACGAAAAGGACTCGAGGGAAGATTGCAACAGATGGTCGAACATCTTAATGAAGTAGTTGGGGAAAGCACCAATCCAGTCAATATGAGTAAACTCCTCATGGATTTCGAGCGCAGACTCATTGGTGATATTTTCGGATCTTTTCTGGATACGAGACCGATTGAAGATAAGTTTGGATTTGCGTGCAGATTGTTTTCAGATAACACCGAATTTCTTAATCTTGTTCGAGAAAGTCTCCGCTTGCTTATCGCGGCCAGAGGACCTAAATGTGTAACGTCGTTAGTGAATCCATGGGAACCTTTGGGGACCGTTTCTTCACCCGATGGGGAACGAAGATTTTTAACGAAAACTGAAGAAGATTCCCTCGCTGTTATTGATGACTGTGGATTTGCGATGCCTGTTGGCGAGAGTGAAACCGATGAAATATTATCATCACTTGTACCATTGGGTAAGTTGGAATCGCTCGCAATTATTGTCGGTGGCCAAACATTCCACATGGGATCTGAGCACGGCATTAGAGAAAAAGTAATAGCAATAGTAGGTACAAAAGGAAGAGCGCAAGAATACAGCAAAAAACTGCGCATTGGAGAAGACAAAGAACAAGGAAATGAGGGAGTTGTATTGAATCTAAAACAACAGGGAAAAATAGTTGCTCAAGTATATGTACCCCTCACAACACTGTTTCTTCTGCTGGGAGAGAACGGAGTGAAAGAGGTGGGTGCTCAACTAGTTGGACAGACGAACAAGCCGATCGCATTGAACGATGAAGAACTACTTGCTTTTTTTGGGAAACAATTGCTTGATGATGCGCTTGATGCAAAAAGCGATATGAGTTTTTTTGCCGAGGAAAAACGCTATGGAATCTATAGTTGAACAGAGAAACCTAAACATTGACGGCAATAACATAGCAACATGCATCATGCAGAATGATTTTTTGTTGGAAACGTTTGAGGATAACACATTATTACGACAACAATTCGTTAAAAGATTTCAGAATCAGTGCGACAGCGTTGTCCTTGTCGCTTCCAAAAACGATTATTATTCATACTTCGTATTTGAACCGAATGTAGGAGGTAACGGAACATTTTCTCTTATGTGTGGTAATGGATTAAAAGCAGCGGTTAGTATGATTCCAAAATCTCAGGTAAAGATTAAAACTCCCGCAGGTATGTTTATGGCTAAGAAATCGGGATTCGATAATGAAATATTTGTTGGAAAGTTTGTGTGCGGCAACGCAGCCCGCCAACGATTTATGAAGTCGACCGGTCAAAAGGTGCTTCTAAATACGGTAAAACAGCAATTTGCACAGAACGGAATTACCTACAAAGTAGATGTATGTCTTGGGTATAATGCAGAGTCATCATTATTCATCGGTGAACCGCACTTAGCAGTTTACTTCCTCGATCCTTTACCGATTATTGAGATGGTTGCCATTGCTAAGAAAATCTCGATCCTTATACGAAATAGCGATTTATTTACCGAAGAGGTGAATGTAACTTTTGTTTCATTCAAAAGTTTGATTGATAACATGTGTACTCTCGCCGCTTGTACTTTTGAGCGCAACTTAGGAAATAATCCTGATGTCGCGCTTACCGGTTCTTGTGGGACCGGCGCAATGGCGGCAAGCAATTATTTTTATAAACATGCATTGAAGAAACGGCAGACCGAGATGAAGTTTTTGCTTGATTTTCCGAAGGCGACGTTAAAAGTTAGCATCCGCAAGGGCACCACGGTTATCTTCGGCGATACCTCCTATGAGAGTTTTTGATCTGCATATCGGGTACTCAGACAGTGAGATTGTCTCACTCCCCGATGCGCCAAAACAATTTGACTGTTTACTTGCACAACAAGGAGGCGTCGAGGTATTTTGCGGTATGATGTGTCCTGTTGTGTATGAAAATGGTGCGTTTGCGCTACCAAGCGATAGTAAATCTGAAGTGCAAAAACATATTCAAATTTACGAAGACCTGATGAAGGAGGGAAGGCTTTCCATTGTATATTCGCGAAACGATCTGAAGAAGAAAGGACTGAAAGTAATCTTAGGACTGGAAGGTGCGTATTTTATTCGGTCGGAAAAAGATTTGGAATTTTTGCAGGAATCGATTGATCGAGGAATCCGCATTATCGGACCGCGGTGGAACTTTGAATCAACATTATTCCCTGGGAACACTATGACATCGTTGGGGGAAAAATTTCTCAAACTCTGTTCAATTCACAATATTGTTATTGATCTTGCTCACAGCGAGAACTCAATATTCAATCTTGTTTGCAACATTTATCATGGACCAATTATTGATTCGCACACGAATTTGTATTCTATCCGTAGTCATCCGCGAAACATTAAGTCTGATCAAATGAGCGTTATTGTCAAACGTGGCGGGTTGATCGGGATATCTTTTGTGGGTGAATTTCTCGGAGGGAACCGTCTTTTCAATGTCTTTCAAAACATCAAAACGTTCCTCGATACATTTGGAGATGAGAACCTTGCGATTGGCAGTGACTTTTGCGGTATGGACCAGAGCGATGTGGTTAATCAGTTGGAAGATGCATCCAAATATAACAGTCTACAAACATTCCTGCTCAAAAATGGAATTGGCAAGCAGACTGTTGAAAAATTGTTGTACAACAATGCTGATAAGTTCTTCCGCAGAATTCTATGAGAGAAGAACATCTATTCTTCAATTTGCATGGAATGAGAGAGCCTGAGTTTTGTTTTCCCAATCTTGGGTTGTATATTGAACTTGGAACGGCACCTATGGAGGAAATGATTATAACTCCCCGCGAAATGACAGTTCAGCTGGGACTTATCGGCAAGCGTTTGGTGCTCACCGCAGAAAATAGATTTGACGAGGCGCAGACGTTGCAGAGAATACAGTTTGCCAATCAATATCTTCGTGATTACAATGGAATAACAGGTCTCGATCTTTCTCTGATTCCCGACCCGTTGTTTGTATATTTTGACATGCAAAGAGGTACACTGAATGTTCAAAAAACAATAAAACGTTATGCGCAGAGAAACGCAAAAGAATATGAGTACGATCCTATGCTTCTGAAATTAGCCACTCGGTTGAATACAATAGACATGAATCAATTCGGTACATACATTGCTGGATTGTTTGCGACTATTAAAAAAACATTTCCTCGAATAGACCTTGATAAGGAAGCTTATGAAAAATCAGCTGCTGCCGTAGGAATATTTTTTGACAAAGTAGCCTATGTTGAGCTCGTCAATGAATTCTTATCAACCAATAGTTCAGATGAGATACCGATCCATGCTACAACGTTCCTTGTATCGCCAAACCAGTTATCGAGCATGAATTCATTCCAGGAAGTCCAAAAACTGTTTGCATTCATGGATAAAGAACCAAAACAAATATTTGTTAAGGCAAACATCGGATCAGGCGGTGATTGGCAGATGATTCTCAGTGAGTCTACTACCTGGGAGAAATTCCACCAGTTTCTCGCATCTCTGCCAAAAGAGTTAACATTACTCATCCAAGAAGCAGTTGAGCCAACGACCTCCAAAGACGGAAAACCGAATCGTATTGGAGTAAATCTTTTTATTGATACTGAGGGAATACCCTACATTCTTGGCGCAACAACACAGATTTATAAAGATAGAGAGAGAACAAAATATTTCGGATCGGTATGGAACGTTGCTATGGAAACCACAATAGTTCAATCGATTGAGCAAGAACGGTTACTGCAACTTGCGTCTCTTTTTGCAGCAAGAGGATACCGCGGTCCCTTTAACCTTGATTTTGTTCAAGACAAGCAGGGACAATATGTAAGTATTTACGATATGAATCCCCGGGTTACCGGCGCTCTGCCGATTTATACCGGTAGATTATTTCTCGAGCGCGCTGGCCTTTCTGTAAAGTCTCTTATAAATTTCTCCAGCGGTGGAAAGGTTTCATTTCCAGATTACCGACAGACCTTACAGAAATTAAATGAAGTTGATATTCTTTGTACCGCCTCTCGGCAAAACGGTGCTGTTATAATACCAAATGTTTACCAACCCGATCAATCAGCGAAGCAGTTAAATTGTGACGTCCTTGTAGCAAATATTACTGATCCTTATGAAATTCAGAGAATTCTCGAGATCATTCGAAGCATAAGCGAGAGTAATACATTGCCAGAAACTATTTATTGGTAGTCTATGAAAAAAATACTTGTTGCTCCCCGATTTAAAGTTACCGAAGGATTGGAGCGCGCTTATACAACCAATTCTTTTGCTACCATTGTGCAGAGTAACGGATGCTTACCTATAATGCCGATGATGAGTTCTCGTAGTACGAAAAAAGAATTTGTTCGCGCTGCTCACCAATACATCACAATGTCAGATGGACTGATTCTACAAGGCGGAAATGATATCGATCCCAGCACATACGGAGAAAAACCGCAAGGAGCAATCAACTGTCAATTATTTAGAGATGTATTTGAGTTTGCGCTTCTGACTTCCGCGTTGGAAAAAGGGATACCAATACTCGGCATCTGTCGCGGGTTTCAACTTGTCAATGTTTTTTTCGGAGGATCGCTCATACAAAATCTTCCAATGGGTGCCGTAATCCATAGTTCGTACCAAGACGACGAGATTAACGATATTCAACATAGAGTCAAGCTCATCACAGGAAGTCTTCTCTCTTCGCTTTACAAAAAACAAACGTTACTTGTAAATAGTTATCATCATCAGGGAGTTAAGAAACTTGGAAAAGGGTTGACGATTGAGGCGAAAGCGAAAGATGGACTCATAGAGGCGGTATCATCGATGACTCAGAAAGTGCTTGCGGTTCAATGGCATCCGGAGATCGATGTGGAAAAAAATGAAGAATACCGCAAATTATTTTCATTTTGGTTTTCGTGGGTATAGCGAGAGGATTTTTTCAAATGCTTCTTTGTCTGATTTGAACGAGAGAGTATTCTTCACCTCATCCTCGTTAACGAACTTTGCATCTGAAACTTCCCAATCATGATCTTTTGGATCACCGGAAACATATTCCATAAGGAAGTAATAGACTGATTTATCGACTAAATATTCCTGAAAGCGGTATTTGTAGTTTGTTATCACTGGTTTGTTGTTGATGATCTTTGCGCTAACTCCTCCCTCTTCCTGCACCTCACGCAGAGCCGCCTCCTCCATCGGCTCGTTTTTTTGCGTATCTCCAATGAGCCCTTTCGGAAACCCCCATCCTTTATGCTTTGAATGCTGAGTAATCAACCATAATGTTTTTCCATTTTCATTTTTATATACAATTCCTCCGGCTGATACTTCTTTTCGATATTTCATAGTGCTTTTGCTTTTTTGATCACTTCCAGATGTTTATGGAACATTGAATGCAATGGAGCGGGGAGTTTGTTTAAGCGAAACCAGCCGATATCTTCCATCTTTTTTGGTACACCTATTCTAACCTGTTTCGGATCGAGCTTTGCTGAGAAGAGAGCCATAACCCAGTGCGTCTTTACATTTCCATTCATCCGAATGACATTTTCCATGCTGACAAACTTTACTTCAATTGGCTTCGCGCAATACTCTTCCTTTATCTCCCGTTTTACTGCTTTTTCAAATGATTCTCCAAAGCGTAAACCTCCTCCACCACAATCCCATCTTCCCACCTCATCCCGACAATATTTACTTCTTTTATGAAGGAGTATCTTTCCTTTTCCATCATAACAGTAAAATATACAGCCTACTCCAATATAATTTTCTCCCGGTTTCATCGCAGTTATTCTATCAGTTTATGTTTCTTTATAAAACACGAATTTCGCACTTCCTGTCATCCTGAGGAGTGAAGCGACGAAGGATCTCTGAACTTGTTTCAGCCTCGCATTCGCGAGAGATTCTTCTCCCGCTACGCGGGATCAGAATGACAACTGCGAAACTCGTGAACCACTTTCAGTCTCAATTACAAATCCGTCTACTGCATCAACTAAAATTGTTTTCATAGAGGGTATTTATCTAGGAATAATCCCACGAGCTTATTAACTTCTTCAATTATTTCCGGATGATAGCGATAATTATGGTCAGAGTTTAGAGGGTGTATCATTTTTGGTTCTGCGGCTACCTTGTAGGCTTTCTTAACATCTTCAGGGTCGTTCATATTATCTTCTACGCCATAGAAAAACAATTTTGGTTTAGTGCAGTTTTTTAATCCAGACAAAGCGTCATATTGTTTTCCATCTTCAAAATAATTGAGTGGTAAACCGAGTTCCTTTTGCTCTTTTGTTTTTGTGTTTCCGGGTGGCAAATCTCTGTAGCTCATCACTTTTCCGTCCACAATTCTTTCTTTTTCTTGATCGCTCGGTGCTCCGTAGTATGAAAAGATTGGAATGAAATGGGTAATGCATGGATTTTTCGGTCCAGCCAACATCGCAATAGTTCCACCCCTACTATGACCAGCTAGTAATGTTGGCTTGTTTCCGAAATGTTCTATAAGTTCATCTACGGCTTTCAAACAATTCGTAGTTGTATAAAGTCCGATATCGCCAGGACTTTCCCAAGTGCCCGGCGGGTCAAATGACAACGCAAAATAACTTCGGCTCGCCAAAAAATCAACTAAACTGGTGTTGTGAACATAATCTTTTGTGTCCAATCTGCCGGGCACGACGATCGCAAGTTTTGGCGAATCGGGGTTACCCTTTTCGTACACTGCCAGTTCAAAAGTTTTCGTTTTTATGATGTTCATAGTTGTTTCAATAAATCCTCTACAGAAACGCCCTGCTCGTCTTGGCGGGCGAAAGCGGAGGGTACAGGATTCGAACCTGTGAGGACTTTCGTCCACGAGTTTTCGGGACTCGCGCCATAAGCCACTCGGCCAACCCTCCTTGCTATATTTTATCAAATTCCGAGGCTATAATCAGAGGTTGATGATAGATTTCTCAATGTGAGCAAGGGCGAGTAGTTCCTTCTCAGTGGTAGTCAGTATGGTTTGATATTTCCCAATCATATCAAAAATTAGCTGGGTATTTCTGCTATCGAGCTCAGAAAAAATATCGTCGAGCAGGAGCATTGGTTTACTCTTAAATTTATCCTCAAGATACCGCAGCTCGTTTAATTTGAGCCAGAATACTGTAAGGCGCTGTTCGCTACGGGAACCAAAACGGTGGATATTTTTTTCTTCTCCATCACTCAAAAAAAAATGAAAATCGTCTTTCTGCGGTCCGATCGTGGTTTTTCGCAGCCGCTGTTCCTGCTCAAATACCGATTCCAACCGCGCTTTCGTCAACTCATTTTTGATATATTCTACACGAAACATCTTGTCTTCAACTTTCTGGTTAGCATTAAGATAAGTGAGGTACTCCTCCCGCTTTTGCGTGATGTAAGCGGCCTGTTTTTCCAGGTAATCGTCCCAGAAGAGAAGCTCTTCTTGCAGAGAACTGGTATTCGCACGATGCTCAAGTATTTTATTCCGTTTGTAAAGCGCATGTCCGTAATTATGTAGTTTCTTCTTATAATCAGAATCAAAATGAGATATAAGTCGGTTGAAATAATCTCTTCTTCTCTCCGGAGATCCGGTCAGTATCTCTATTTGTTCCGGCGCAAATAACACTGCTTTCGTCTGGAATTGACTATATACAAGATGGGTTTTCCGCGTTTTATCAACGAAAAAATGTTTCTCGATCTTCTCGCCTCGTTTCATGAAAGAAATGCTAAAATTGTTGCGCTCATTATTTTCAATCCATTCACTAGCAACAAAAGCGTTCTCGCTATTCCACTGCACCAATTCTTCCTCGCGCGACTCTCGAAAACCCCATCCGGCAATCGCAACATATACTCCCTCCAAAATATTTGTTTTCCCCCGTGCATTCTCCCCAATAATAATGGACAAGACCGGATGAAACTCAAATCTCACATCATCAAAGTTGCGAAAATGCTGTAAGTGGATTTTGTTTAAAATCATAAGACTGTTGGAACTAGTTAAACTAGTTTAACCATTTTAACCAATCCAACTCGCTGAAATTAACTCGTTTTTTTGAGGAGAAATATTGTTTCAATAAACGAAGGTAGTTTAAAAAAAGAGCTGCGAAGTACGGAAACATGGGGAAGCTCATGAAAAAGCCGCTGCCAGTATTTTCGATCGAATACTGAAATATGAGAAAAATCTCGCGAATGAAACAGGTTTATCCATAGATTTTCTTTTGTATATATTTTATGGAGAATATGCTTGCGCGATACCCGTACCGTCTCTTCTATCGCCTTCTTGATTTTACTGCGCTCAACGTGTTCAAGCACGTCAAAGGTAAGTACCAGATCAAATTGATTCTCTTCGTAGGGAAGTCTTCCAATATCTCCCTGTCGCAAGTACGGTTTACTTGCCGGTTCGGCAAGCTCCAGCACATCGTTGGAAAGCTCAACACCATACGCATCAACGCCGAGCATCCGAAGGTACTTCACCAGTCGACCGGTGCCGCATCCCACATCAAGCGATGTTTTCGGATTTAAAAATATTTTAATCAAAAAAGCACGATACCAATTCGCTAGCGCTTGAATAATGCGGTTATACAATGATCCGACAGGAGCGATACGATAGGCACCTTTTTTTCCCATGTAGTATTCTCTGTCATAAAAACTCGCATCAATCCGATAGGGCATAATGACAGTGCCTTTGAATGATTCGCCTTCAAGGATTTTTTCAAGATTATGGAAATCTTTTCCATTCGTCACTATCACCGTAATACCGAGTCTTTTGGCAAGCTGCGTTGCGACCGGATCAAATGGCGCATTGATACCCGGTTTCCATTTCGTTCCTACCAACTCTTCCATCTCCTCCCATGTCAGTTTTTTTATGGGTTTCGCATCATGCGATGTCCTTGGATCTTTGTCGTATACCCAATCAATATTTGAGAGATTAATGATAAGATTTCCTCCGTAGTCTTGTGCAAGCTTCACGGCATCGTAATCGGTAGACCACCCCGGTTTCCATCCCGCTCCAATCACGACCGGCTCTCTCCAATTGATGAGTCTTCTATCGTAATTCTCAATCGTTCGAGGGTGCGCAATATCCTGAAAAATAGTTCGCAACAGATGTGCATTGAGTCGCGTTGCATGAATTGCTATCCAGTCGAGATCTTCGTCACTAATGTCACCGACAACTTCTTTCCCAGCATCACGATAGGAACGGGCTATTTTCCCACCACCCGTTACCAGAAAAAATCTTTTCCCTTTTGCCACGTGGCGCCGGATAAAATCATTCAAGTGTCGTAAAAACAAAGAGTCAACTTTATCACCAGGAACCAAGAGGCTTCCTCCAACCGAAATAATAATTGGTTTCTCCTTAAAACCAAGCATAGTGACTTTGTGGGTTAAAAAAAATCCCGCTGTAAAAGCGGGAGATACACGCTTGCACTCAGTAAGTAATTTTGGCAAGCAATGCGTACCAATACGTTTGGAATCGTTTACAAAGACTCATAGGTTGAGTACTATTATAATACTTTTCTTCGTAAAAGCAAGTGTCAAAGAACACCATCGCCGATGCCAAAAATAGCCGATATCAACTTCACCATGAGATAGGAAGAAATCAATAAGATAAACCCAATAATTCCAGCAGTCAATTTTGCTTTCGCGCTCTTTACCTTGTCCTGATTGCCTCGCGCCAGGAGAAAGTCATACCCTCCCCATATAAACACAATGAGAAGAAGTACCACTGCAAATGGGATAATGACCGTCAGCGTTTTATTGATTATATCGGCAATGGTATTGATCTTTACCAGAGGCCCCTCAATCGTCTGTCCACCAATATTTACTGATTGAGCAAATACTGAATTCATCGCGGTAAAATAGGTTTTAATAGAAAAATACCTCCAATCAGTATACAATGTACGACGAGTGAATAAAAGACAAATCTATTAACGATCTGTAAACTCGGCTCCAGCATTGATAACAACAAGATTGCATAATGTTGTATTGGAATATTAAAAACATATACGATTGCAGATATTAGCAATAGAACCGGCACGATATATACAAGATCTATCAAGTCCTGCTTTGAGGAAAACATCGTACTTGAAATGACAAAAGTTAAATAGAAAAATAATCCATACCGTATGACGGTGGTTTCAATTGATGAAATAGTTGTTGCAACGAACCACAGAAAAAACAGCCCGACCAAAAGAGGAGCGACACCAACGAGTATCCCCCGCAAAAAATCCTTCTTCTCATAAAGTACTTTTCCTAACTTCAAAGCATGACCATGCAGCTCAGGAAAGATGTGTATAGAATGGACTCTTTGCAACAATGCTGTAGCCATCAGAAAATGTGCCATCTCGTGAATCGCTGTGCCGGGAAAAAACAGCATCGCTATAATTGTCGATGCGCTTTTCTTATCATGGGTAAGATAGGTAAAGAGAAAAAATAATTCATTAATGCTTCTGCGAGTAAGGAAAAATAAAAGAATCATTTGAACTAATAGAAGCACGAGTTCCATTATGGTGATCGTGTTGCCGATGGAGTTGCGGTTGAAGTCGGACTTAGCGAAGCAGAAGGGAAAGGACTCAATACGGCAGACGGAGAAGAGACCGGCGCTGCCGAGGCAGTGGCGGTTGGCGATGGAATCACGCCAGCGGCGGTGGGTATCGGACCTTCGGTCACTGAAATTGTAGGAGTAGCTTCAACAGTTGGCTTAGGAGGCGCAATCTGCTTCTGCTCCAGCGCCGGCGGAGGGAGTACGTTTTGTTGAGATTGAGATTGTATTTTCTTCTGTATTAATACAAAAAGCATAACCGCCAATACGATAGCGGTAATAGTACCAATAAGAAGCAGAATCGTATTCATATTGATGGGGCTTTTTCCTTTTTCGGTATGTCCGACTTTCTTCTCTAATTCGGCAGGATTAATTGGGGTGTAGTTTTTTACCTCCATAATGTCATTATACAGAGTTCATAACAGTTTGCACATCTGATTTTTCATCTGGTGGATTTGCATTGCTCTTGATTTCCTGATTTTTTTCATCTTGCGCTTCGTGCACATTTTTTGAAGAACAGTTGCTGCATATGGTAGTTGCATGCGGATTCACTTCTGTTTCAAATTTATTTGCACAATTTGCGCATAAGAATTTCTTTTTCGAAGCTGATGAACCAGGTCCAATTTCTGTCTGTTCAACAGGAAAAACAAAGTCCCCTCCTTCAATGGCAACGTGGATCACATTGCCCGGTTTTACCTTCCCTTCAATGATTAATGTGGATATAGGATTTTCAAGTAATCGCTGAATGGCTCGCTTGAGCGGTCTTGCTCCATACACCGGATCAAAACCAGCTTGTACAATCTCTTCTACGACATCATCTGAATAGGAAATTCCGATGTCCTGATCCTCAAGAAGTTTCGCCAATGATTTTAACTGAAGCTTCACAATCTCCACCATGTGCTGGAGACGTAGTGGTTCAAAGACAATCACCTCATCAAAACGATTAATGAGCTCTGGGCGAAAAAACTTCGTGAGTTCCGGCATCACCTTGCTTTTCATATCCTCGTATATCTTTTTATGCACCGCCTCATCAAGTGATGCGGTTTCTTTACCTTGTTCCTGCAGCGCTTGCTGTATGATACCTGAACCAAGATTTGAGGTACAAATGACAACGGTATTTTTAAATGAGATTGTTCTTCCTTTATTATCAGTCAAACGGCCGTCATCTAAAATCTGCAGAAGAATATTAAAAATATCCGGATGCGCTTTTTCTACTTCATCGAAGAGTATCACAGAATATGGTTTCCGCCTCACTGCCTCGGTCAGCTTACCGCCTTCGTCATACCCGACATAGCCCGGCGGTGCACCGAGTAATTTTGCTACTTCGTGTTTTTCCATATACTCGGTCATGTCAAAACGAACCATTGCTTCCTCTTGACCAAAGAGAATATCTGCCAGCGTTTTTGCCAATTCGGTTTTCCCGACACCAGTTGGTCCCAAAAATATGAAGCTTCCAATCGGCCGCTGGGTTGATTTGAGTCCTGCTCGGCCTCTTCGCACAGCAGCCGCTACTGCGGCAACAGCCACATCTTGATCAATGAGTCGCTCATGCATAATCTTTTCGAGATTGGCAAGCTTATCTTTTTCGCTGGCGGTAATCTTGGAAATTGGGATACCGGTCCAGCGCGCAATGATATCTTTGATAATACTTTCGCTTACCGCAGTGGTCGTCTGTGCTTTCTTGAGATTATACTGCTCTTTTTTTTCGTTGAGCTGCGCGGTGATGTCGCTTATCTTTGAATTGAGAATGCGACTTTTTACTTTATCGCTCCTTTTTTCTGCCTCTGTTTTTTCCTGTGTTAATTGAGCAATGCGATCCTCCAGAGATTTGATCTCCTCTGGCAAAGAAATAAGAGGAAGACGAACTGCTGAAGCAGCCTCATCGATAAGATCTACTGCTTTATCGGGAAGAAATCTGTCACCCACGTACCGTTTTGAGTAATGCACCGCGGCATCAACCGCCTCATCAGGAATCTTCACCTTATGAAACGCTTCATATTTATCCCTTATTGCTTTAAGCATTTTGATTGCCTGCTCTTCGGTTGGTTCCGGCACTAATACCGGCTGAAATCTTCGCTCGAGCGCCGGATCTTTTTCAACGTATTTGCGATATTCGGTTAATGTCGTTGCGCCAATCATCTGTAGCTCACCCCTGGCAAGTGCGGGCTTTAGGAAATTGGAAGCGTCAAGCGCTCCGTCACCTGAGGAACCGGCGCCAACAATATTATGAATTTCATCGATGAATAATATGATTTGCCCTTGACTATTTTTTACCTCTTCAATAAGATTCTTCATGCGCTCCTCAAAATCTCCCCGATGAGAGGCTCCCGCAAGCACACTCATGAGATCAAGTTGTAGTATTTTTTTATTCAGGAGCGGCTCTGGTACTTGTTTCGTTACAATCCGCTGCGCGAGACCTTCGACAATAGCAGTCTTTCCAACCCCTGCTTCTCCAACCAGTGACGGGTTATTCTTCGTGCGTCGTGACAAAATATGAATAACGCGTTCAATCACCTCTGATCGTTCGACCACCGGATCAAGTAAACCTTGCGCGGCTTTTGCAGTGAGATCGATCGTGTACTGCTGTAATACCTTCTTCTTGTCTGCTTCTTTTTTCTCCTCTTCAGAAAGCGGTTTTTTTGCCTGTACCTTTTTGAGAAGCTCATCTTTTTTCAAACCAAGCTTTACCAACACCCGCGCACCCACTCCTTCCCCTTCTTCAAAAAGCGCACTTAGAATATGCTCAGGAGCGATAAACTCAAAGCCGAGTTTGCGTGCGAGCACGAGGGAATCGTCTACAATCTTCTTTACTCGCGGGGACATCTGGGGAGGAGCGGTATTATTTTCTCTTTTGTACAGCTTTGCCAATTCTATCTCCACCATCTGCGGCTGCACCTTTAATTCGACGAGGACTTTGTAGATTTCTCCATCGCTCAGAAGCCCATGCAGGATATGCTCACTGTCAACAAACGAGCTTTTCAGCTCTTTTGCTTTTGTATTTGCGGCAAGAAATACGCGGTTGGAGCGTTGGGTCAAATGCGTCATAACATCGATCTTTTCCCGCGGCGTTTGATCCTGCGACGCAGCAATAACTGATTGCTGCTGAGCCGAAGCAGGCTGTCCTGCTGATTGTGTTGCGCTGTGTTGCAACATCTGCACCGCCTCATGGTGGGGAGTTTGCGGGGGTTGAGAAGATGGTGTTGTATTTACAGGAGGTTTTTTTATAAAATCTAAAAGTCCCGACATGCATTCATTATGAAGAAAAAAAGATGTATTGTCAATCTAGTTTTAATCGCATTTTTTCTCCTTGGTAATCCGGTGTACGCAAAAACAACAACCGAAGGCACTGATCCGCTGCAAATGATTCTTAACTTGTTCACGCTCTTTTCGGGTGTTATCCCATCAAAAATCGAGCTGCCAGAAAACCGCACTGGATCCGGCACCTCTGGGGAAAGTGACTCGACTGGTGGCGGAAGCGGCGAAAGATATTATAATCCAAATGTAGTTTTTTATTGCCAAGGCGATCCTCAGTGGCAAACGAGATTTGATTTGGGCAGCAACGGATGCGGCCCCACATCAGTCGCGATCGTTCTGAATAGTTTTGGCGTCAACAAGAATCCAGCTGAAGTGGCAAACGCAATGTATCCGAATTATTTTACCGGCGGCCTCAGCAAGATGAAACCGATGCTTGACAATAAGCGGATTCCCGCCCCGGGATTTCAGATTGGACCTGATTTGGCCCAACGTGGAGTGCTCGACACAAATCGAGCGAAAGAATATATTCAACAAGGATACCTTTTAATCGCATCCTCAGAACGATTTCCCTGCACCCCCTATGGTTGCAAGCCGGGAAAATTAACGGTAAATCATATCTTTGTCGTTGATGGTATCAGTGACGACTACCAGACTGTCAGCATCAGGGATCCGAGCAACTGCCAGTACGGAAAAATTAATTCAATCGAAGATCCGAATTACAGAAATCGTGGAACATCGTCGTTTGATTGGTTTTACGCTTTTCCCGTTAAACGAATCCAATGAAAAATAAACAACTTATAATTATCGGTTCCCTCATTGTTCTATTAGGAATACTTTACTTAGTTAGTTCTTCTGCGCTACAGAAAACAAAATCGAACAAAGACACCGGCTTATCATACGCCTCTCCCACTATTACATCATATCCCGCTCAAACGCTCACTCCGCGCTCCGCAGAATCAATGCGGGAAGGACGAGAGATATATTCGCAAAATCAAACAAAACAAAATGAGAAGGACCGAGAGTTTTTTCAGAAGGAAGAAAAAGTAGGGAGCTTATTGTTTATTGTTCCCTATAAAGGAGTTAACTTTTCTATTACTCACGATTACAGCATCGCAAAATTTATCGTTATCATTCCAAAAGCAAAAGAGCGTGAAGGTAATCAGGAATTTGATGAGTTTCTCAAAAAAAACGGGGTAGAGGATCGATCGTGGATACGAAGCAACTTGCTGGAAATACGGTATGAATAATGTTAGATATTAGAAATCCCTAAAAATCTATCCGCATGAGCTTAAATGAAAGGGTTCGTGGATTCGCTGAAGAAACAAAACAGAAAGTCGGGAGCATGGCTGCTATTGGACTACTCGCACTCTCGCTCCTTCACCCAAAAAACGCGGAAGCGAGTTATTCTCCTGATATTCCAAAATCAGATCATGAAAAAAGTCTCGTTTTGGATAGCGCAGCGCAACCATTCAGTGGCACTATTTATGAAACAGAAACAAGAATAAGTATTGTCGATAGAGAAACGCGTGAATCCATTCCCTTTTGGGACGGCACCAACAAAGATCGTTATTCTCCCAATGGCCTCAAAGTAGTTCTCTTCACTGGAATGGGAACCAGTGCCAACGACAACACTTTTCAATACGTCGTCGCAAATCCGCTGCGAAAAGCAGGCATCAATGAGAGGAACATCCTGCCGATGACCTATCAGATTGATAAGAAATCTTTTCTCCTCGGCAAGAATTTTACCCGTGAAGATTCCACACAACGCCCCGACAAAAGCCTTGCGAACATGGAAGAAATGATGAAGAGAATCATGAAAGATTTTCCGAAGGACAGATTTATTTTCATCGGACACAGTCAGGGAGGATTTTTAGCACACAAGCTCGCTCTAAAATTTAGCGATAGAGTCGCCGCAGTTATCACGCTTGATGGCGCATTAAAAGGATCCGACATCGTACCGACTCCGGCTGATCGGCTTGTTGCGCCGATCATAGGCGGTGAGGCTGCATCGTATTTTCTTGCCCGAGCGGCAAATAGAAATGCTGATGCAGAGATCGAGCGAGAGGTAAAACAATTGATAGACAAGGGTATTTTTGAATTTACTTTTGGATCCACACAAGATTTGATCGTTGGCACACAGTATGCGGTGGCAAAGAATGCGAGTACCGAAATCGGAGGAAAGAAACTGCAGCTTAGTTTTCCAATGGAGGAATGGACAGAATGGAGAAATGTCACAGATACTGAAAAGCACTTGCAAGAACAGTCACGGTTTCTTGATATGATCCTTTCTGACTCACGCACTGCCGGAGATTCGGCGCGGTTACAATCGCGCAAAGCAGAGCTCACGCGAAGAATACGGGGAGGACTCTATGGTCATGCGGCTGTCCTGCACAACCCAAAGGTATTAGAAAGCATTCAAACGATTGTTGAGGAGGTCGTTCGTCTACCCCACCAACCGATCTGTGTTTTACCAGGGTACCGGCCTGGAACATTTGCAGAAATGAGTGAAAAAGAATTTTTTCGACATGAAGAGAACGCAGGGGTACGACTCCTTAACAAATTGCCGTATCGAGGAAAACACTTTTTCATGGATCATGATTATAGTAGAGCCGTGTATATAGTAAAAATACCGCGCAGTGATTTTTATGCAGGCTATCGCGAACTGAATGAATTTTTACGCACCGTTGAAGTCACCGGCACCGAGATGATACGAGTAGGTGTAGAATTAATATGTAATTAAAAGCTTCACCCTTTACCCTATCTATCATCCAGCATCTAACATCCAATGTCTAGAAGCTATCTCTAAACCCACGGATATAGATTGTCATTGCGAGCCAAACATACTATGGCGAAGCAATCTCATA
>CAZAJT010000015.1:0-18994 GCA_964485585.1 uncultured Gammaproteobacteria bacterium | reverse complement strand
ACTGCGCGTCGTGCACAGATGGAATCTCGACTTCTGGAGCGCCTGAATCAAGCAGTGAAGGATGGAAAATTGACCGAAGCACAAAAACAGGCAATCATCAATAAAGTTAAGGAACTTAAATCGAAGAGCGAGGGACGACGCGGAGAGCTAGAGGTATGGGCGAAGCAAAACGGAATAGATCTTTCGCTCCTCAGCAGTTTTCACATGAAGCAGGGATGGATGAGGATGCATAAATGATGGAGTGCAGCTCCCTTGGATCCGAGGGAGCTGTATAATTTTATTAACAATGAAGATCGCTAAAATTTTTAGTTTAGTAATCTTAGTTATAGGTTTTGTTGCGTTGGTATTGTATCGCAATCAGTATAAAACAGGTTCGGTACAGACACAGGAACGGAAGAATGACGTTCAGAAAACCCTCCATGAACTCTCGATAGAGGCTCTTCGGAAAGGATCATATCTGGGAAGCGATTTGGTTGTTGAGGAAACGTTATTACAAGGTTCCAATTATCAGCGTTTTATTGTTTCTTACCGATCAGAAGGATTGAAAATCTACGCATTACTTACGGTACCAAATGGAGAACGACCAAAAAATGGTTGGCCGGTGATTATTTTTAATCACGGCTATATTCCACCTACAGAGTATCGAACTACCGAGAGGTACATTGACTACACCGATGCGTTTTCCAGAAATGGTTATATACTTCTGCGACCGGATTACCGCGGTCATGGGAATTCCGAAGGACAGGCAACCGGTGGCTATGGATCAAATGCTTACACTATTGATGTTCTCAATGCTGTCGCGTCAATAAAAAAACATAAAGACGCAGATCTGGAAAGAATCGGCATGTGGGGTCACTCGATGGGAGGGTTTATCACATTAAGAAGTATGGTGGTAGACAAAGATATAAAAGCAGGAGTAATTTGGGCTGGGGTTGTGGCGTCGTACCCTGATCTTTTAACTAGTTGGCGCAGAAGAGGTGCTTCGCTTTCCCCGTTTCCTCCTGGTAATACGGCGCGAGGTTGGAGACAAACGCTCATCCAACAATATGGTGAGCCGGAAAAAAATCCTGCTTTCTGGAACTCAATCTCTGCAAATTCTTATGTTAAAGATATTTCCGGCCCCATTCAGTTGCATCACGCAAAAGACGATTCTCATGTACCGTTTCTCTTTTCAGAGCAGTTAAATAATCAGCTTCGAAAGGCTGGGAGGTCTGTCGAGCTTTTCTCCTATGAGGGAGATGACCATAACTTAACAAACAGTTTCGATGTTGCTATGGAACGCACAGTAGCTTTTTTTGATAAATATCTGAAGTATAATGGTGGGAATGAACAATAGACTTCTGTTAGCTACAATTACAGTTGTTGTTTTCCTTATTGGTGGGTTTCTGTTGCTGAGGAAACAAAATAAAAACAACAAACCACTAACTATACGAGATACTCAAACATCGAAGTTAAAATCTACAACTTCTAATGCAGCCGCTGCTACGGTGATTGCTGAAAATCTTGATACGCCGTGGGGAATTGCGTTTCTACCCGATAAGAGTATGTTGGTAACGGAAAGACCGGGAAGGGTACGGTCAGTTAATAGTAAAGGGGTCCTTCAACAAGCTCCGGCGTTGACACTCAAAGACGTCAGAGAGATTGGTGAAGGAGGTTTATTAGGAATCGCAATTCATCCAGATTTTACAAAGAACAGTTTTGTTTATATTTTCTACACCTATAATCAGGGAGAATCTACGTATAACAAAGTAGCTCGTTACAAATATAGCGCGATTAAACTTGCCATTGCTTGTGCGGAAAACAAATCAAATTGTAACACTGCCAAGACAGTCCGGTTAGAAGAAGACAAAATAATTATTGATAAAATCCCAGCTGCCTCAAATCATAATGGAGGAAGAATACAATTTGGACCCGATGGGTATCTTTACATAACAACTGGCGATGCGGAAAACTCCTCTCAAGCCCAAGATAGAGATTCTCTTGCCGGAAAGATTTTAAGAGTGGCCGATCCTGAATTTATTGAAGGATCAGGACAAGTGAAGGTTGAAGTCTATTCTTACGGTCATCGGAATGCTCAGGGCTTAGCATGGGATGATAAGGGACGGCTCTGGGCCACTGAGCACGGAAGATCGGGATTGCAGTCAGGATTAGATGAGCTTAATTTGATTGAAAAAGGTAAGAATTATGGGTGGCCTATTATCCAGGGAGATGAAAAAAAAGAAGGCATGGAAACGCCGCGCCTTAACTCAGGTTCAGATACCTGGGCGCCGGCAGGAGCCGCATTCGTCGGCGACTCGCTTTTTTTCGGCGGATTGCGTGGTCAGGCTTTGTACCGTGCGACTATCAACGATAAACAAATTACCTTGAAGGAATATTTTAAAGGTGGGTTTGGGAGAATCAGAGATGTGGTGAAAGGGCCAGATGGCACGTTATATATCACAACCAGCAACAGAGACGGCCGCGGAAATCCACGAGACACTGATGATCGGATAATTAAAATCAACCCACGAAAGCTTTAGAAGATCTACGATGCTTTCTTTTCAGCGAAGTCACCAATAATAGGGACTTTGAATTTCTCTCCCCGATAGGCTTTTACCATGAGGATTACTACTACTGCAAGAGAAGCAAGCCCAACAAGAGAATTTAAAGAATTGAGCCCCATATTTGTCAAAAGAAAATTTAAAGCAAAGAAAGCTAATGATACGCCAATGGATTGAATGGCATGGAATCTCACAAAAGAGTCTTTTGAAGTGAGAAGAAATATGATGCCGGTAATAAATCCGAGAATGTAGGTAAGAGCGGCGTATAAGTTTCGGTTTGAGTTTGATTGCGTTGCCATCTAATTATGTTCTTAGAATACTTATATTGGTTGCAATTTGTCAAGAGGTATTTAAATTATTGATTTTTCAGAAACGATTTTATAGAATAACTTCTATGAAATCGTGGGATCAATTGGCAGACGAATCAATAATATCTACCACCATAGAAAAATTAAAGCAAAATGGCATAAATGCAATGGTAGTTGCGAATGGACAGGAAGCAAAGGACAAAGTTCTTGAGCTTATTCCCGCAGGAAGCGAAGTGATGACGATGACCTCTGTAACATTGGATACCGTCGGATTAACAGAAGAGCTCAATAAGGTAGATGGAAAGTTTAAACCGGTGAGAGACAAGTTGTATGCCATGGATAAAAAGACTCAGGCGCAAGAGATGAATCGCTGGGGATCAGCTCCCGAATATGCTGTCGGAAGCGTCCATGCTGTCACCGAGGATGGTCATGTTTTAATTGCGTCCAATACTGGGAGTCAGTTACCAGCCTATGTTTATGGAGCGCTCCATGTAATCTGGGTTGTTGGAGCCCAAAAGATTACTAAAAATACTGAAGAGGGTGTCAAGCGCATTTACGAATACACTCTTCCCTTAGAAAGCGAACGGGCAAAGAAAGCGTATGGAGTACCGGGGAGCGCGGTGAACAAGCTGTTAATCATTAATAATGAAGTGAATCCGGCAAGGATCACCCTCATCATCGCCCGCGAAAAACTGGGATATTAACTACTTTCTGCCGAGCCTTTAACAACATTTTGTTTACATGAGCGGAGCGCTTGTTTTATCTGATCTCGTTGTCGGCCATCTTTTATCCTGTTGTAGTATTTCGGTACGAAATCCCAACCTAAAACAAAAGCGATCTGAGCCAATTGGTAGCTGATGAGAGTTTTATATCCAGCTTCTGCCATATGAATAACATAACATTTACCCATTGTATAATATCTTTATGCTCAAGATTCCTATTTATACTCAAGAGCGAAGTGTTACTTGTGGTTTGGCTGCACTACACTGCACTGTTAGGGAAGTACTGGAAACGGTGGGATAATGGACATTATCTTATGGTTATTTCAAGAGTGATTTGAACTTTTCACGGAATTTGGCGATTTTGGGCGATATAACGAGTTGGCAATACGGTTGTTGATAGTTTTTCGTATAATAGTCTCTATGATATGATTCGGCTTCGTAAAATGCGGAGAGCAGTTTGATTTCTGTAACGATTGGTTTATTAAATACGTTGGCAGTCATCAACTCCTGTTTTGACTCTTCGGCGAGTTTTTTCTGATCTTCTGAGGAATATAAAATGATAGAGCGGTATTGAGTCCCTCCATCAGCGCCCTGGCGGTTTAGACTGGTGGGGTCATGGGTAAACCAAAATACCTCAAGAAGTTGCTGGTAAGAGATAGCACGTGGATCAAACTCAATTTTTATAACTTCCGCATGTCCAGTATTCCCGACACAAACTTCCTCGTACGTTGGATTCTCTGTTTCTCCGCCAGCGTAGCCGGGAGTAACTGATCGTACACCTTTTAAGCGAGAGAAGATCGCTTCGCTACACCAGAAGCATCCGCCACCAAATACTGCAATCTCATGTTTTGTCTGCATCTTTTGGTACAAATTTGAGAGAAATAGAATTTACACAATGACGAGTAGCTTTTGCGGTAAATCCCTCACCAGTAAATACATGGCCGAGATGTCCACAGCAGCGCGCACAAATAATTTCCGTACGCATCCCATCGGCATCTGGTATTCGTTTTACCGCTCCGGGGATTTCTTGATCGAAACTTGGCCAGCCGCAACTCGAATGAAATTTGCTCGATGATTTATACAGTGGCGTATCACATTGTCTACAGATATACATACCTTCTGCAAAGTGATTTTCGTACTCGCCGGTAAAAGGCGTCTCGGTTCCTTTGTAAAAGATTACTTTCTTTTCCTCAGATGTTAGTTTATTGAGCTTCATAGGTAAATTGTACGTAATTCTTACGAGAATCTTACGGCTCTTTTATTGCTTTGTAATACAGTCATATTACTCTGTTTATCAGAAAGGAGGAATCAATATGAAAACGCAGTCCGAAATTATTTACTATTGTCCGGTATGTAAATATATAAGCAGATCAAGAACAGGGGTACGGCGCCATATCAATGAGCAGGCACGACAGGAAAGCAAATTTATTTAAATCATGTAGTATAATCAAGTGTTACTCCGTTTAATAATTATCCATGAGACGGAAGATAAAAACCGCGGTGATTGGTGTTGGGAGCATGGGGGAACGCCATGCGCGAGTGTACCATGAATTAACCAGTCTTGTTGCTGTTGCCGATACAAATTCTGCAGTCGGGAAAGTAGTAGCAAAGAAATACAATACGCACTACTACAAAGATTTCCGCGAAATGCTGGTTAAAGAAAGACCTGAAGCGATATCTATAGCTGTACCGACACTTCTTCATAAAGATGTAGCTATGGCGTGTCTCAAGCTCAAAATACCGATACTCGTTGAAAAACCAATTGCAAGTTCGTTTTCTGAGGCCAAAATTATCATTCGTGAAGCGCAGAGACAACAGGTGCCTACAATGGTTGGTCATATCGAACGGTTTAATCCCGGAGTGGTAAAACTCAAATATCTTGTTGGAGAAAACCGGTTTGGAAAAATAATCAATTTACTTGCTATTCGAGTCGGCGTCAATCCTCCCAAAGTTCATCGTTCTGATGTTGCGCTGGATTTGGCGGTGCATGATGTAGACATCTTCAATTACTTGCTTGAAGAGTTTCCGGTAAAAGTAGTGGCAGAAAAGAATAAAATATATACCCATAATATTGCCGATACCGCTTCGTTTCTTATTTTCTATAATCATGCCAGGGCTATGGTGCAAACCAACTGGATTACCCCCATTAAAATGAGAAAACTATATCTTACCGGTACTAAAGGATTTGCTGAACTTGATTATATTACCCAGAAGCTGGTTGTATATGACGAGTTTGTACAAACAAAATTAGATGGAAACTTTTTAGAATTTATATCACTGTATCAGTCTCCAAAAAAAGAAATATATATATCACGTAAGGAACCGCTCAAAGAAGAACTCGCCTATTTTATCCAGTGTGTAAGGACACATACTATCACTGATTTATCTTACGCATTAGAGGCGGTACGCATTGCATTGGAATAAAACTACTTTTTTGCATGAGAGAATCGAATCTGAAACGCATACAAAAACAATCGGAGGACATATTTGAACCCATCCAGAATATTAACCGATGAAGCGGTGTCGTCTTTAATATAATTAACAGGAACTTCACGTATCTTTAAACGGTTACGAGCATAGAGATACACCATCTCTGTACCGAAGAAAAAATCATTACTTTTGATTTCCCGAGTAAACTCCTGCATCTGATGAGTTTTGCCAAACAAAGTACCATTTGGGTCATTGACAGTAAATCGGGGGAGGAGTAACTTTGCTGTCAGACTAATACTTCTACTGAGAAAATTTCTCAACGGGGAAATCTTATAAATGGAATCATGATGAAGTTTAGAACCAATCAACAAATCATAGTGTTGGTATAAGGTGAGCATACGTTTTAGATCGCTGAAATTAAACGGGATTTCAATCGAAATAAAATAGCAGTATTCTCCGGTTGCCACCTTGATTGCGTTTTTAAACGCTCTTCCTAATCCACGTTTTCGATCAAAGACGACAGAGACGACAGGGTTATCAATGGTTACTTTATGGTTTTGTCCATTTTGAGAGATGATTATCTCATGAGGGACATTCTCTTTTTTCAGAAAGGTTTGCATAGAGTCAATGCCTCGTATCAACGTATGACGAGATTCATGATAATAAGGGAATATGACGCTTAATTTTCGTAGTGACCTCATATTGAGATGTTTGTTAACGCGCTGCTGATAGAGTGGATATGAGAAAGAGTAAGAAATGGATGTATGGGTAATGATAAACATTCATCTGCGGCCCGATACGCTTCCGACAATCGTTTCTTACTGCTTTTTTGTCCGAGATGAGTGAACTCTGAAAGCACCTGCGGGTAATAAATAGCTGACTGAATCCCTTTCTGAAACAAATATTCTTGTAGTTTTTTGCGGGAGAGCGGAAATGAATCGGTGACACGCAAAGTGTACTGGTGGTATACATGTGTTCTGTCCGGCAACCGTAGGGGAAGGATGAGGCCGGGGATATCTTTGAGAGCCGTCGTATAATAAGACGCAACGGATTGGCGTTTTTTTGTTATTTTTTTTAACCGTTTTAGTTGCGCGATGCCGAGCGCGGCGAGAATATCAGTAAGGCGATAATTATAACCGAGATCTTTATATAAATAGCGCTTATATTCATCCTGACCATGATTGCGAAACATGCGGGCTCTTTGAGCAAATACCGCATTATTCGTTGTGATCATACCGCCTTCTCCACACATGATATTTTTTGTCGCATAAAGTGAGAAGCAGCCGATATGAGCAAGATTGCCACTCATTTTTCCCTGATATTGCGCATTAATTGATTGAGCTGCATCTTCAATCACGATGAGATTGTACTGCCGAGCGATAGCCATAATAGCGGCATACTCAGCGGGTTGACCAAATAAATTTACTGCCAGTATTGCTTTGGTTCTTTTTGTAACGACTTGTTCGATTTTGCTGGCATCTATATTAAACGTAGTCGGATCAATGTCAACAAATACCGGTTGAGCCCCCGACATGATTACTGCGTTTGCTGTTGCGATAAAGGTAAAGGGAGTGGTAATAACTTCATCACCGGGTAGAATACCCGCCGCATAAATCGCCGTATGGAGGGCCGACGTTCCTGAATTGGTAGCAACTGCATGAGAGGTACCGCATAGCTCCATGAACCTTTTCTCAAGCTGCTGGACGACTATGCCCTGCGTTAAATTCCCCGACCGCAGCACGCGGATAACTGCAGCAATTTCTTCTGCGCCAATAATGGGTCGAGCAAGTGAGATCATACCTGCTTATTATATAATGAGCGATATACCTATGCAGCGTGAGAAGACGATAGTACTCTTGAAGATTGTTCTATTAATACTTGCTTTGATTCTTGTCGGCACAAGAATATGGGTAGGTGAAGATGCTTTTATATCATTCCGGTATATTGAGAATTTTGTTCACGGTAATGGTCTTGTTTACAATCTCGGAGAACGGGTTGAAGGTTTTACCCATCCGTTATGGATATTTCTTCTTGCAGTTTTTAGGTTTATAGGATTTGAGCTGCGTCCTACGGCAATCTTTCTCGGTCTATTTTTTTCGCTTACTAGTATTGTATTACTATTATTTCTTGACAGTAAGAAAAACATGCTTCTTCCGGTAGGAGTGATTTTTCTTATATCGAATTCGGTATTCAGAGATTTCGCAACGAGTGGATTTGAAACGTCACTGTCATTTTTTCTTGTTACGGTGCTTGCGCTAATCATTAAAAAGCATGGATTGCAACAAAAACCGTTTCAAATCGGAATAGTAAGCTCGCTTCTCGTTGTCAATCGTCCCGAGACGTTTCTGATATTTCTTTACTTATTGTTTTATTACTGTGGAATCTTATTTTTTCGGAAAAAGCCTGAATCGGTACGTTTTTTACAGCTCCCGGTAATACAGTTTGTCATACCATTTCTTCTCATAGTGTTACCCTACCAAATCTTTCGTATGGGTTATTACGGCGATCTATTCCCGAACACATTCCATGCAAAGAAAGGAGGAGCATTATATCTCAGTCAGGGAATACAATATCTGCGGGATGTTTCCATTTCTTATAGTGTGCATTGGATTATCGCAGCGGGAAGCATTCTCTTGATGGGCATATATCGGAGCGGAAAACATTCTGAATGGGTTATTGGGCGAATTCACCTCATCGTATTGGCTATGGTGCTTGCCGGATACGTGCTGTACACCGGAGGTGACTATATGCATGGGAGATTTCTGTTTATGAGCCTAATTCTAATAGCGATTGCTTTTAATGATATTCTTGAAAAAGTTGATTTCCTCGGAAAAAGTATTCGAACACAAGTGGCAATCATTGTTGTTTTACTGCTTCTGAACATATGGCAAATGCCTATCACGAGTATTTTTGATAAGCCGTTGAGCAAAATTAAAGATGAGCGATTTCATTTCCTGCGTTCTAAAAACGGCTTAGATTGGAAGTATATTGCGGCTCCGATTACCGGAGAGCTTGGGTGGGCAGTACGTGGATATTATTTTCGAGAACTCACTGAGAAGATGAGTATTCCCATCTCTGTTAATAACGGGAATATTGGATTATTCGGTTATGCAGCCGGACCTGCTGTAACTGTGGTAGGATCAAATCTCATTGATTCCTATCTTGCTCGGCTCCCCATTGATGAGCGAGGCGTTAGCGGTCATGAAACACACCGGTGGGGAGACTTGCATATTCTTTTCAGAAAACCTTCATTCAGTCATACGCCATATGCACAATGGAATGATTCCGCACGTTTTCTCTATGAACCGGGGAAATTCAGCAAATATATAGAGCGCAACGACGGCAATGGAAGTTTTATTCCGGTATTCGACGTATCAAATCAAAAGTTCCTTAACGATTTTTCTCTACTGGTACAAAAAGATGTTAAAGGCACTATAGATACGGCGCAGCGCAATTATATCGCATCAGCCAGTGCGCGCAAGACAGAGTCTTCTGTTCTCACAGAGAGAGAATACTTTGGTTTTCTTGAACAGTTTTGGGTACCGTATGCAAGTCGTGAGGATCAGAGATTATTTTTCGATGCAAAAAAGAAATTATTTCCCAAAAACCTCGTATCTCAATATGAATATTTTGCAGAAAAACTCAAATCTGAAGCGGAAACTTTTTACAATAGAACAATCACCCCAATGACAACCTCAGTATTTGTAAACAATTTTTTCCGCGCACTCAAATCGCCATTGCAAAAAGATCAACGATACGATAAAAAATCGCATATTACTCTTTCGCGCCGCGACGTTACTATGATATCTTCACTGTTTGAATCCGGCCAAGTACGGACAAATAACATATCATTTAGTAATGAGTTTAATGTTTTTCACGTAGGAAATCCGGAAAATCCGGGAGTCATTCAACTGCAAATACCAAAGAGTGGTGCAGGTAATGCACACTACTATCTTAAGATTATCTACGCTCCTTTTACGGAAGACAGTTCACTTATAGTATCTACCCCAGGAGAAACAGAACCTAAACAGCTGTTTCTGCTGGAAGGTGCACGTAGCCGTGAGCTCAATGAGTTTCGGGAAATCTGGCTTGATGTTGCCGGTACCATTATGATTACTATCGGAAATGGCGGGAACTCAAAAAATTATGGATCAGTAATTAAAAGTATAGAGGTATTGTAGCCGCTTTCGCTTGACAGACTGTTTGATAATTCGTAATATAAGTCACAATTATGAAAAAGCCAGATTCGCTAAACGGAGCGTTTGAAGAAGTGTGTCGTGAACTCACCATGATGTTTATCAAAAAACATGATGATTATGGTAAAGGAAATATTTTAGAGATAGCAGAGCTTGGTATAGCATTTCGGATTAGTGAAAAAATCCAGCGGCTTAAATTTCTTCTCTCTTCAGGAAAAAAGCCGGCAAATGAATCAATAGAAGAAACATGGATTGATATCGGCGTGTATGCGGTGATTGCCGTTATGTTCCGAAGAGGATGGTTTCAGAAGCTTGAAATAAGAAAAAAGAAGTAGTCGAGCCTTTGTGTCGGAGAATAACAAATACTATATTAAGGTATTTCTTATCCAAGAGTTAAGGAGAAGAGACAGCGCGCGTATTATTGTACAAATTATATTGTTACAAAGCCTCAAATATAACAATGGGCACAGTTATCAAGCAGAATTCTAGAGTGATAAAAAGATTATAGGATAGTAATCTACTATATTGGATTGTTCCAATACTATAAAGTGACAAATTAGTGTAAAAGAATTATGCGAAAATTAAGTTTTATACGACGGTCACTATGGTAATGGCGCACTCAAAATCGCAAAAAAATCATGAATAATGGTTTTCTTGTTTGTTCTTAGTTTTTTCATAGGAAAAAGAGAAACTGATAACTAGCCAAGATGCAATCTCCTTCCAACCCAGATAAGTATGATTGCGCCGAGTGTCGCAACCGCTACGCTGTAAACATCAAATCCGGTGACACCCGATCGACCAATAAGATTCATAATGAAACCTCCGATAATTGCTCCAACTATACCCAGAATAATATCCATGAGGAATCCCTGTGACGAGCTTGTTCCCATGATTACCGAAGCCAACCATCCCGCCACCAAACCGAGCACTATAAATAATAGTAAATCCATATGTATTCACCTCCTTTCATTCATTTCAAGGTAACTTTACCGGTACTAATTAATAAGTAAACATGAAGCTGGTAAGAAACGAGTAAGAGATTGATATTAAGGGACAAAATCAGTACAATGAAGGAAAATTATGGATATCAGTTCCATTCTTCTTATCGTATTCGGTTTAAGTTTATTTGAGGTCATCAGTAGCGTTGACAACGCAATTATTAACGCAGAAGTGTTATCCACCATGAGCAAGAAAGCACGAAGATGGTTTTTGGTATGGGGGATGCTAGTTGCGGTTGTTATAGTGCGCGGATTATTACCATTTTTAATATTGTGGTTTGTTGCTCCGACTCTCGGGTTAACCGGTGTTTTGAAAGCGGCTTTCAGCAATGATCCTGCGGTAGCACATACATTGGAAACGTCTTCGCATATCCTGCTCATTGGCGGAGGCACCTTTTTGGTTTTCTTATTTTTTCATTGGTTATTTCTTGAGCAAAAACAATATGGTTTTTTTGGTGAGCGTTTCTTCCATGCTCAGGGAATTTGGTTCTACGCGGTAGTTTCGATACTTTTAGCCACTATTGTATGGCAGGCGATTGCAACAGATCCATTCTTGGCTTTTGGTGCAGTAATAGGCTCCACGATATTTTTTATCGTGCACGGGTTTAAGCAACAAGCAGAGTTGGCAGAGCAACGTCTACTCAAGTCGCAAGCAGGTATGTCAGATTTGAGTAAGTTATTATATCTTGAAGTTATCGATACCACATTCTCCATAGATGGCGTGCTGGGTAGCTTTGCTTTTACCTTATCGGTTCCCTTAATATTGATCGGTAATGGTTTGGGTGCCTTGGTACTTCGACAGCTCACCATTTCTAATATAGAAAGAATAAGAAGATATGTGTATTTAAAGAATGGCGCAATGTATTCAATTTTGTTTCTGGGAGTCATCATGGTAATGGATGCATTTGGCGCCAATATTCCCCACTGGCTCTCTCCGATCGTTACAATCTTCACAATCAGTTATTTCTACATCAAATCACTGCATCATTTAGACAAGAAAGAATAGATAGGGGTTTGTTTTTTGCATGATAAAATCCTATAATATATAGCATGGAGAAGAGTATTGATGTTGTTGATATTAATGCTGTCGCGCTTCAGTTTCTTTTTACCCTCTCGGTAAAAGAAACATATAAGCTAATTTGTAAGGAAGGGATAAAACTCACCGGTACTCGCTACTGTTCTATCTACTTAGGCACTGCGCAACATCTGGAGAAAGTATACGCATCTTCACCGAAGTTCTATAGGATTGTTGCAAGGAATAAGAATGGCTTTACTTATACTGCTTTTCGTACTCGTACTGCATTTACGATTGATATCGAACGTTTTGCTCACGAGTTTCCAGAATTGAAGAAACTTGGAGTGCAGTCGACCGTTTTTATCCCACTCTCATATCAGGGGATCGCTACTGGTGTTATCAACATGCAGTCTCTTGAGCAAAAACGTTTCACAAAAGAGCAGCTTAATGTGCTTGAGCTATTTGGTTCGATGGCAAGTTTGGCAATCCAAAAAGCGCGCGTGTACGAAAAATCACAAGTTACGCTCAAATCGAGAGACCACTTCAGTGAGCTGAAATCAAATATTGAACGTATTTATAAGGCCGGATTAAAATTTTTGGTTCCGCTCACACCGCAAGAAACCTATACCACAATTCTTCAAGAGGCGCTCAAGTTAGTCAACGCTGATTTTGGATCAATATTTCTTCCAAAGGACGGCGTACTAGAAAGAGTGTATACCTCTTTTCCAAAATTGAATACTATTGTGCCCAGAAAAAAAGGTATTACTTACGCCGTGTACAAAAGCCGTACGCCCCGAATCATTACTGCCGAAAAGGTAAAAAAGATTCATCCGGCGTTTGTAACAAAAATAAAAGCCTTATCAGATATTGTTTTCCCTCTTTCCTACCGAAATGAATCGATTGGCGTAATTTCGCTCCAGTCGAAACAGAAGAACCATTTTGCCAAGAAGGATCTGGAGATATTGAAATTTTTCGCACCCTTGGCCTCTCTGGCCATTCGCAAAACACAACTCTACGATGAAGCAAAAAAAGCAGTAGAGCTGCGAGATTTGTTTATTTCGATCGCTGCCCATGAGCTGCGGACTCCCCTTACCACTTTGAATGGATATATTCAGCTCTTTTTCAATAAGCTGAAAAAACAGGAGAAAGAAACAACAGAACTCAGGTGGGTAACTCAAATGGTTCACGAGAGCAAACGATTAACCCGCATGATTCAAGAACTGCTTGAAATCACCCATATTCAGACTGGGAAACTCCACTATTCATGGAAAGAAGAACGTTTTACGGTAATTCTCACGACTGCTCTCGAGAGTTTTAAACTCGCATATCCTCGAAATAAGCTTATCATAAAAAATATGATAACTGCGGGAAACGATTGTATTATTGCCGATTACGATAAACTAGTACAGGCGATTACAAATATCCTGGTCAATGCGGTAAAATTTTCTCCAATTACAAAACCGATTGCTATACAAGTCGCTGCCCACGCAGGAAACATAGTGCTAAAAATACGCGATCAGGGAAAAGGAATTGCTCCGAGTGAACTTGAAAAGATATTTGAACTATTTTATAAAGGTGCTCGCAATACCGGAGAAGGTATGGGGCTCGGTCTCTATTTGGTCAAAAATATCATCACGCAGCATCGGGGAAAAATATACGTAGAATCATACGTGAACAAAGGTACAACCGTTACAATAACACTACCGATCATTAAATTATGACTATAGAAAATCCAAATCATAGCGATAGAACAGAAAGATTAGCTCGCTTCAGAATGGGTACTGAGGTGCTCGATGGCCTGCGCGATCTGGCAGGTAAACCAGTCGGCGAGACACTCGTGAATCGCATAGTGAATGATCCCGAGCTCACAGAGGTTGTGCTTTGGGGGCCGCCGGGTATTGGCAAGACAACGCTGAGACGTCAGCTCCAATGGAGAATAATAAGAATCGCTAAGGGAACTGTCGGGTTGGAGGAAGTAGAGTATGAGACTATCCTGGAAAATGCAAAGCGGCGTTGGGGAGAAGACGTTGAGAGCGATCCCGATTTGAAAGTTCGATTTAACGAGTTACTACTGGAGGCAACGAGTCCTCCTTTTAGAGTAGCGAGTCCCCACTATCAAAAAAGATTTAAATTCGTGGAAACAGTGGGGGTGGGAAGTGATGTCTATAAAGACAGGGGAGTTTCAGCCTTGCGTGAGATGGTCCGGCGGGCACGAGAGTATGCGGAACGTCATGCAGGCGCAGTCAATACATTATTCATCTATGAAATGCCCGATCCACTTAACCAGCTCCGTGCAGCACAAGCACGAGAATATGTCTTAAGCGAAAGCGATTTCAGTAAAATAGAAGGCGTTCTTGATTTGAATCATCATATATGGGTTACCGGACTGCGTCAAAATTCATTCTATAATCAAATAAGTTCTGATGCTATTCGAGGATTATTGTTGCAGCATATTGTCGGCCATATGGCCCAGCGTTCTCATATTGAAAAAATAAATGGGGAGATGATAGAGGAACTGGGTGAGGTATCGGAAGATATGAGGGATAGGTTAAACACGCTTTACTATGCTTATAAAGTCCAAGATTTACAGTTACCAGAGGAGATGGGTATCGCAGTGATGAATCCTCACGCCCCCAATAGAGTTATACATTGGTATGTAACAAATAATGACGTTATTGCTTTAGGAGAGATTGCCACAGAAGCGAGAGCACTTGGAGCATTTATTCAATTTACCCTGAATGCAGGGAGACCTTTGCCTGCTCTTGAAGAAATGTATCGAAGATATCCCCATCTTCCCCAGACATTATTTCAACAAATACGTCACTCTTTTAGCATGTAGCCAAATCCGCGCGCAGAGTGAATGAGTTTTTTCTTTGCGCCCAGATCAATCTTTTTCCTCAGGTATCCCATATAGACATCTACAACGCGTGTTTCAATATCATACGATGATGGCCAGATTCTATTGAGAATCATATCTCGGGTCAAGATGCGACCTTTGTTAAACATGAGATATTGTAATAATTTAAACTCCTGCGGAGTGAGTTTGATTAATTTGCCTCCTCGTGTTACCTCAAGCGTATTATTATCAAGTTCCAAATCGCTAATTTTCAGTTTTACCTCAGTGCCTTTATCGCGGAGTCGCGCATGTATGCGTGCAAGGAGCTCTTCTGCGGCAAATGGTTTCGTAATGTAATCATCGGCTCCAAGGTCTAATCCTTGTATAATATCTTGTGTTGTATCTTTCGCGGTGAGAATAATTACTCTTACATCAGGATAATTTTTTCTGACTTCTTGCAGTACAGTTTCTCCCGTAAGATTGGGAAGATTAAGATCGAGGAGCACCAGATCAGGAGCAGATTTTTTTACTATTTCCAGAGCGACAACCCCATCAAGCGCTGCTTTTACCGAAAAACCATGATCCAGTAATAATTCCTTGAGATATTTTTGTATTCCTTTGTCGTCTTCAACAATCAATATGGCTTTTAGCATACCGTATTATAAATGGATGAGATTAATTTATCTTACTGATAGACAATGAGCGTTTGGTAAGAAATCAGTAAGGATTATGTAAGAATCCAGAAAGTCACAACAAGTCACAACGCCTGAAGATCGGCATTTAGCTCGTCAAATTCCTTTGTATCGTTCTCAAGAGAAATATTTTGTAGTTCCTGATCTTCTTTATTGAGAGTCTGAACAGCGTTTGTTGGTATAAGAGTGGGTGCGGCAATTGATTCTTCTACTCCCGCTGAGAGTATGGGAGACGGGATTCGGTTTGAAGATGGAGTCGGTTGCACAGTAGCTTTCCAGCTCATAAATACATATAACAATCCACCTGAAAGCATGAGAATGAGCACGATAATGCCTATAATAAGCGGGTTATTATTTTGAGTGGTATTGTTTGGTGTTGTGGCGGGAGGTACGTTTAACGACTGCGTCGGTTGTTCAGGTATTTGTTGATCCATACGCGATCTAACTGGTGATTTTTTTACCCTCTTTCAGGGTATTTTGTAATTTTTGTTTTGCATCGACGACAGTCTGCATAGTAGTTTGCAGATCTGATTGGAGTTGACTAACCACTGAGCCGACCGTTGTGCGAAGCGTAGTCTCATCGGTAATTGAAGCAGTATATTGTTTCGCCGCCTGCTGCACTACTGCAGTCTGACTCGTTACAATCGCACTGCTGGCATCGATGAGTGCTGTTTCAAAAGCAGCAGTATCTTTGCCAAGGCTCTTTGCGGCATTGAGTCGTTCCTGCAATCTGCTAAGAATAGAACTCATTTTTTCCAGATGCTTGGCCATTTTATCTGTTCTATTTTTATTGATAGTAGCTATTTTTGTATCAATTCGTTCAACCACAGCCTTTTTCTTTTCATCGCGTATTGCGGTTAATCGCTTTGTAAATTCTTCTCGCTTTGCCTTCATCTGCTCACGTTCTCCTTCTTGTTTTTTTTGTTCTTTTGTTTCGTTGATGCGTTGTTTTTTAGCACTTTCACTTGAGACGGACTCCTGCGCCATTATCTGATGAACGATGAAAAACGTTATAAAAAGGAAAAGTAAGTAGGGGTATTTTCCACTCATGCAATAATGATACTTTTCTCGTACGTCTCTGTCAACTATTCACGGACAAATAAGATCGAGCGAACAACAATGGTGTACAATAGTATGTCATGGTGGAGAAAAGGAACATTCCCACAATTCTGGTAATCTTTGGCGCAACCGGCGATCTTATGGTGAAAAAGATCGTGCCCGCTCTCTATAACATCTATATAAAAAATAAACTTCCCCAGATGTTTCAGATAATCGGATTTTCCCGGAGAGCTTTGACACAAGATGCATTTAAAGAGCGCATCCTTACAATCCTTAAAACACATAAAGGCGTCCTATACCATGAAGAAAAAACACATGCTTTTATAAAGCGGGTACTCTTTCAGCAGGGCAATTTCAATCATAAGAACGCATATGATAATTTGGCGCAGGTTATGGGAAGGATTGATGGGGAGTGGAAAGTATGCTCAAACAAGTTATTCTATCTAGCGGTCCCGCCCCAACATCTTCAGCGCATTTTTGAGTTTCTTGCTTCTTCAGGATTGACCACTCCTTGTTCTCCGGAAGAAGGGTGGACGCGAGTCATTGTAGAAAAGCCATTTGGAAGGGACTTGCGGACCGCCGAAGAGCTTGATAATTTATTAGGGAAATTGTTTAGGGAAGAACAGATTTATCGGATTGATCACTATCTCGCAAAAGAGATGTTGCAGAATATATTAACATTTCGTTTCTCCAATAACTTTCTCGAATCAAGCTGGAATAATCATCATATTGAAAAAATCGAGATGAGAATACTAGAAAAAATAGGAGTTGAAGAAAGAGGTGAGTTTTATGAAAGTGTTGGGGCACTGCGCGATATGGGTCAGAATCATCTCTTGCAGATGCTTGCATTCATCACTATGAATCATCCTGCAAGCCTCGACTCGGATGCAGTGCGTACAAAGCGAGCTGAATTATTGGATACTTTGGTACCTCTCACAAAGGAAGAAATTACAAAGTATACTTTCCGTGCACAGCACCATGGATATAGAGCTATAAAAGGGGTAGCAAAAGATTCTCAGAAAGAAACATATTTTAAGATGAGGGGATTTCTTGATGCTCCTCGATGGCACGGAGTTCCTTTTACCATAGAGAGTGGAAAAAAATTTCCCAAAGCACGAAAAGATATTATTGTGACATTCAAGCATCCTCGTCCCTGCATATGTCCTCTCGGGAGTGATCATCAGATACAGAATAAGATAATCTTCACGATTGAGCCTGAGGAGTCAATTATTGTTACTATCTATACCAAAGTCCCTGGATTAGATTTAAAGATTCAGGAAAGAAAGTTTAAATATATATATCGGCGAAAAGAAAAATCTGCGCAGTATGTTGAAGAGTATGAGAAATTACTGTTAGATTGCATATTGGGTAATCAATTGCTTTTTCTCTCGACCAGAGAAATACGCGCAATGTGGAAGTTTATAGACCCGGTAATAAAAGCGTGGGAGGAAAATAAAGTTCCGCTGATAGCATACAAGCCAAATTCGTTTGCAATAACAAAACAGCAGAAGTTTTAACCAGTATCTTATCTACAGTTTTTCCACAATCCTTTATTATTTTTTCTTGCCTCTTGTTGTGCAGAAAGAAAAAGTTCTGAATATTTTACATCTGGGGGAAATGTTGCTGCAAATGCGTATCCTTCCTTTACTAACAATTCGTTTACAAAAATAGAGGCAGAAGGAGTTGCGGTGTTTTCGATGTACACATATCGTAACAGTCTTCCGAATCGGTCAATTTCGGAAACATCTTTTTCCAAACGAACGATTTTTCCCGCAACAAGCTCTTTATTTCTCTGAGTAGCCTCTTTTCCATAACATTCGACTCTTTTCGTTGGATGATTGGTTTCGGGAGTATCAATACCAATATATCGTACTTTCTGACCGTTTTCTAACTCTATCGTATCTCCATCAATGACTTTCGCCACTTTTGCATACGTTGGCGCAAGTGGAATGGAAGTGGTTGTTTGTGGTGAGGGGGTGAAAAGAGAGGTGGGGAGAGGAACACGAATTGTTTTCGGAAAGGAAGCATAAGCGATACCAAACAAGAGCCCAACAATGGCAAACAATATTACTGTTCCTTTCATGCGGTCTATTATAGGCGATTTGAAGTTGAAGGGTGAAATTGGTAGAATAGTAGGTGTGTACGGGACGTAGTTCAGATGGCCAGAACGCACGCTTTGGGAGCGTGAGGTCGCGAGT
>CAZAJT010000014.1:0-19685 GCA_964485585.1 uncultured Gammaproteobacteria bacterium | reverse complement strand
AGGTGGAGAATATATCTTCCTTTTGTTTGTTTTGTGCCAATATTGTAGCTTTTGCTATATCCAATATTTGTTTTGTTTCTTATGACTCGTACCGTAGGGAAGTCTTTTATTACCATAGCGACAGAATTATCAATCGAACAATCATCCACCACGATAATTTCATAAGTAGTGTTTTTTATGTGTGAAAGTATTGACTGCAAAGTATTTTGTAAGAGATCTCGTGTGTTAAAATTACTGATAACAACAGAAAGATCCAGGTGATTGTTTTTCATTAATGAAAAAATTATACAATCAAACGTACTATAAGTCCCGTTATCTCGATCCCTTACTGTTCAAGCTGAAAATCAATAATCTTTACTACTTATGGATAGCGTATTTTTGCATTATCCGTAAGGTGCGGCTTAACAAAGGAGCAAAGATTCTCGATTTTGGTTGTGGAGTTGGGAATCTTGTATGGGCACTACGATTTTTAGGCATGCGGGCATTTGGTGTTGATTCCTCAGTTGATGCAGGACAGTTCTGCCGTATTCCTCGGTATTGCTCATACAAACCAACGGAAAAACTTCCCTACAAGGATTCGTCATTTGATCTGGTTATAAGTAATGAGGTACTCGAACATTTGCATCAACATGAATTGCCAAAATACCTAAGAGAGATGCAACGAGTAAGTAACGGTACGATGATCCATATGATATGTGTAGAAGAAAGAGGAGACATAGTCTTTAGTGATGCGACTCACGTTCTCATTAAATCAGAAGACTGGTGGCAAGCAACTTTTGAAAAATTAGGTTTTCGGGTTAAAAGAGGTTGTCTCTTTTATTTCTTCCCGACCGTTACCTATGTTTTCAGTGGTGCATTAAAGCTTTCTAGTATTTGTAAAGGATATTTCTTTCTCCATAAGAACAAATGAAAAAGCTACCTCTCTTTTTTGTAATTATCTCCATTTTAGTGTTTTTTGTTAAATTATTCTTTCCAACAATCTCCGTATTCACCACTCCCGACTTTGGTCAGAGCGATCTGCTCCATGGTTATTATCCTCTCAAATATATTTTTTGGGATGCACTTAAAAATGGACGGATTCCTCTATGGATTGATCAGATTGCGACTGGGTATCCTGTTTTTGCGGATGGACAGGGAGGTATATTGTTTTTTGCCAACTTTTTGCTATTTCTTATTTTTCCTTTTTTTTGGGCATTAAATTTGTCATATGTTGTCACTTTTTTGTTTGCTGCGATAGGAACGTATCTCCTTGCCAGGTTATATAAGTTATCCCCATGGTTGAGTGCTTATGTTTCGATTGTTTTCTCTTTGAGTGGATTTACTATCGCACAAATTACTCACCTTAGTTTACTGCAGGCAGCCTCATTTCTTCCCTGGTACCTGTACTTTATTGAAAAACTTGACCGCAAAGTTACTTTAACATCAATGCTCCTTTTTGCGATTCTTGTATCACAGCAGGTTTTCGTTGGTCATCAGCAGATGACGGTATACACAATATTCGCGGGTTTTCTTTATATGACAGGGAAACCAATAATTGATGTTAGTGCGAAAAAGATTCGAACAGCAAAAATTTTTATCAACATTGTCTGTTTTTCAACCGTCATCGGTATTGCCTCACTGCTCTCCTTAATTGTTCTTCTGCCCTCGTATGAGCTCCTAAAACTATCAACGCGTTCAGTAATGGAACTACAAGTTTCTTGGTATCCGTTTCCAGTGAAACACTTATTAACTTTTTTAGACCCATTTCTTTTTGGAAATCCAAAATACGGTACGTATCCAATTATCAGCGAGCATTGGGGAATATTCTGGGAAAATACCGGCTACGTAGGAATCATTCCACTCATATTACTTGGATTGTCACTCTTTCTATTAAAGAAACCTTCTCTGTTTTTGTTTGGATTACTGTTATTTTCTCTTTTATTTATTCTCGGAAAATACTCCCCGCTTTACTTTATTCATGAATTCCCTCCCTTTTCTTTATTCCGTGTTCCTTCACGGTTTTTGTTTTTTGTTGATTTGCTTATAGCCCTTCTTGCGGGTTACACTCTAAGGGCAATTTTTATCAAGTCTAAACGTATATTGCAGTATGAGGGTTTCGTTGTGATACTTTTGATCCTTATCCACACCATCAACATTTTTTACTATTTCTACAATTATCATCCGGTAGGAAAAGTTGATGAATGGTATCAAACACCAAAAGTAATAGAGTATTTAAAAAGAGATAAGAGTAGGTTTCGCATATTTACTATTGATAATACTAGTCAATGGAACGAAATTTTCCTCAAAGAGGGATGGCGGCATCCCGAAAAGTATCTGCAATTTCGTGAAGCTATGATTGGGCATGAAAATTTTTTCTACGGTATTCCAAAAAGTAATTTCTACACTTCTTTTGTAACGAAAAGAATGAAAGCAGTAAACGACTTACTATTTGGAGATATTAAAAAAGAAAAGAACGATATTCGAATTGGCACAAACGCTGCTTCGCTACTGGGTATCATGAATGTTAAGTATATTCTTTCTCCTCTTCCTGTAAGAGATTTCGAGAAGGTTTTTGAAAGCAACGGAATCAGTTTATACAAGAATGCCCATTTTCAGAATAGGGTTATTTTTGCTCGTCAATATAAAAAAATAGACACACTCAATGACGTTAAAAACACACTTATTAGTCGTGAATTTGACCCAGAAAATGTAGTTCTATTGGAAAAAGATGTTCAAGGAGATTTTATTGCGTGTGACGACCCCAAATCATCATGTCAAGTGAATTTAAATATACAGATTGATATCCCGGGTCATCTCGTCGTTAATGTGAACTCAGACCGTGATGGGATAGTCGTATTTAGCGATTCCTATTATCCTGGGTGGGAGGCACGTGTCGATAACAGGCCAGTTGCAATACTTGCCGCCAACATTAATCAAAAAGCAGTGGTAGTGAAAAGAGGTAAACATATTGTTTCATTTATTTATCAACCACAAACCGTTCGTCTCGGTGCGACTGTAAGCGCCATTGGTTATTTGGTGGTTTTAATAGCATTATTGTTTCTGATAAGAAAACGTCATTAGTCTAACGTTTCTATTCTAATATCCTTCAATTTCCGCAACTCCTTTTTTATACGTGATTTGTTCTTTTCATCCTGGTAACACTTTTCTCCAATTTCAGATAGTAGTTCATAGTAGAGAGGATCATTTTCCTTTACAATAATTTTCCTTAATGTGTTTTCTGATACTTTACATTCTTTTCTGTTTTTAAAATATACGGCGAGTAAGTAATAATTATCAGAATCATCAGGATAGAGTGTAGTAGCTGCATTAATATGCCTATAGGCATCGTCTAACTGGTTTTGTAAAATGAGGAGATGAGCACTATTTTGATGAGCAATGGAATAAATACGTAATATATCTGCAAGATAATAATTTCTCCATTTGCTTGGGTTGTTTTTTACTTCTTGAATTAGTTTAGCGTTCAGTGAATTTTTCCAGAAGGAATTTAATTTCTTTACGTAACCACTGTCATTGCTTTGTTCTTTCCTTTCTAGCTTAAATAACAACCCCTGAGGAATCCATTCGTAATCGTTCATTCCGGGAAGGGGGTATTTCGAATTCGAATATATTGGAAACTTTTCGATATTCCCTTTCAGGAATTGGGAGAATGCAGCGTTTTTTGGTATATTCAGTTGAGGATAATGTTTTTTGAGTGAATCAAAATAATAGGAATAATTTAACTTACTACCATGGATTATGATTCTTTTTGGATCACTTCCTGCGTACTTTTGCACGAAATAGACATACTGAGTATTAAATAGCACCGTATCGAATGAAGCGATGATGATAGAATTTGGCGGAGTATTCATTAAAACATCATTACCAAGATTCTCTGCAGTGCGGTCATTTTTTAGAGGGATAATGACTTTAGAGCTTCGAAACGCAGTGCCAAGAGGTATAAAAAGCAATAGGATCACTATTGCTCGTGCAGTTATTGATTGAAGGAATTTGTTTGAGAGATATCCTTTAGTAAATAAGTTGAGAAGACGGGTTAGTATTATAAGACCAAAGTAGAAGGGTATGGCGAGTAAAAAATAAACGATGATTAAAAAACGCTCCATTGTTGCGAAGTCGAATGTATCAGCGAGCGGAAAATTCGCGTAAAAAAAGAAAATAGGGCCAAAAAAAATTATCGCAACCATAATGGAAGTTGTGATTCTTTGTGGTATTTCTTTAGTTCTTACCATTGCGACTAAACCGAGTAGTATTAGTAAAAATCCAGCCACTGAAAAATCAGCCATGGTAAATCTAAAGAGATTTTTGATTTGCAGAATCCGGTGTTCCCAGATATGAGTGATTCCCGGTCCGGCAACAAAGGTGCCATAATCCTGTCGAAGGATTAGTGCGACAATATCTCGTATATTGTCAGTTTGTCGCCAGATGAGTTCGGCATTACTCTTCGCCGCAAAATACAAAGAAGTAAGCGGTAAGAGTCCAACCACAAAATAAATACCCAGTGGTACTGAATTCTTTACTATTCGCTTTCCGATTTCTTTATGCCAGATTAAAATGATTACGGTTGGGAGGATGAGAATAAATGTATGATGATGAGTTATACCGAAACCAATAAACAAACTTATGAAAGCAATATAACGAAGCTTATTGGTTCGATAATATTTTAATGCGAAAAATAAGATGGACAATACTATCGCAGTATTCAGTGCAAACACCTCGGTAAGGATACTATAAAGCCAGATTACATAGATGCTTGCAAGAGTTAAGACAGTAATATATCCAAGCGTTCTCTGAAATTTCTCTCGGTGAATTTCCTTCAGAATGAGATAGAGAAGGATGAATGATACAAGATGGGGAATCAAGGAAAGAAGCGCAACTTTTCCTGCTGGACTGAGCGAAATGGGGAATGCGATAAATAAGCGACCAAGAAGAGTATACAAAGAATAGCCAGGAGGATGGGGAAAACCGCCAGTGATTATTGCTGAAACCAAATCTCCCGCGTCTCCGCCATAAATGGTGTTTGGTAGCGTGTAAAAATACACGACCACAATAATAAATATGCTTACAACCATGACTACCTATTATAAAGCATCTATTTTACCTAAAGCACACGTAGCAGTTAGGTGACGTAGCAGCTGGGCAGGTTGCGGTTGCCAATCCTCCAGTTGAATCAAACTTAGTATTTTGATCGTTTCTGAATGATTTTGATTCTGGATTGAAGCACACTGTGACCGATTCAGTATCTGGTATTGTGACATATACTCTATTAAGATTACCGGTTCCTGCAAGATTGATGAAATCAGCTTTGAGCTCTCCCGCTGCCGCTATATCAGAGATTACACCATTCATACTGCCGAGTTTTCCACTAGTGATGCCACTTACCAGCCCTGTCGGAAAAGATGCTCTTTGTGCATAGAATCGTATTACTGAGTTGTAAAATTCTGCCGCTGAGTTGCGGGTAGAAGTGTCTCTTCCTTTTTTCAATTGCTCAAAAGGATCAACGGTTGCAAGAAGACCTACTGCGAGAGAACCAAGAAGCGCGATAACTATAAGAAGCTCAATGAGCGTGAAGCCTCTTTTTCCAATTATCATAGAATATATTGATATTAGTCAATCTTTTTCTCGTTGTCAATAGGTTTTTTCCCTACTTAAACGAACTGGTAAGATTATAGATTGGTGTAATAACGGCGAGAACAAGAAATCCAACTCCAAGACCAAGAAAAACCAATATGAGAGGCTCAATAAGTGTCGTCATTGCTTTTACGGCGAGTTCAGATTCCATCTCAAAGTAGCGTGATATGCGCATCAAGGTATCATCGAGATGACCGGTTTGTTCACCGACAGTAGCCATCTGTACTAGGATAGGAGGAAAAATATTTTCATTCGCCATCGCCTGGCCAACCGATACTCCTTTCTCAACCTGAGTATAGATACTTTGAAACGCATCCTGATAGATTATATTATCTGATGTTTCTATAACAATGTTTAATGCATCAAGGATGGAGATGCCAGACCCAATCAGTATCGAAAGCGTACGGGTTGAGTCTACCAGTACAGACATTTTTATTATGTTGCTGAGTACTGGTATTCGCAAGAGTACCGAATCAAAATTTCGTTTTCCTGATTTGGAGCGAAGATAGTTTTTCAGTACTGCTGCACCGCCGATAATGCCGCCAATCATAAGTGGCCAGAACTGGACACTAAAGTTTGAAACCACAATGAGAATCTGAGTAGTCATCGGAAGATCGATATTGAAGTCTTTGTAGAGATTGAGCAGGCGCGGCACGACGAACGTAATCATAATAAACATTACGAGGAACATTCCGGTAATGACGATAACCGGATAAATCATTGCTCCCTTGATCTTTCCTCGAAATTCCCTTGTTTTTTCAAGGTTCTCGGCAAGACGTATCAGAATATCACTCAATTTTCCCGAGGCCTCTCCTGACTTGACAAGCGCAATGTATAGATTTGAAAAGTGCTGGGGATATTTTTTAAGCGCCGATGAAAGCGGCTTCCCGCCCCGAATGTCTTTATCAATCTCATCGACAACCTTGATAAGCGGAACTTTCGTGATCTGTTTTTTTATAATATCGAAGCTGTCAACTATAGTGAGGCCGGCATTGAGCATAATTGCCAACTGACGGGTAAGGTCTACAATATCGTTGAAGGTGATCCGGTTAAAAAATGAAAAAAAGGCCGATTCGGATAGATCTGCCCGCCTGACATCGATAGGGAAAAGACTATTGCTTTTCAAGTAGGCTATTACTTCATCTTTGTCATTAGCCTCAATTTTTCCCTTTACTATTTTTTCTTTCTGCAGTGTTCTATAAGAAAAAAACATATCATGCTACAAACTTCTTAAGGTCGTTTGGGCGAAGAGCATAAGAGAATGCGGTGTCTCTGCTAATTTTTCCTTCGGAGTGGAGTTTGGCAAGAGCTTTTTCAAAAAGCATCATTTTCTCTGCCTCGTTGGTCATTATAATATTGTCAAGCATAAATATTTTTCCTTCGCGTATTACGGCAGCAACAGAAGGAATATTGATCATAATCTCATTTGCCGGATATCTCATCTTACCGGTTATATCCGGAACCAGTCTTTGACTTACGACTGCTCTCAATGTTGAAGAAAGCTGTGCTCTGATTTGATTCTGCTGGTGGGAGGGAAAAACATCAATAATACGGTTAATCGTTTCTGCAGCGGTTGTTGTATGGAGTGTTGAAAATACCAGATGCCCTGTTTCGGCAATAGTGAGAGCCGCCTGCACCGTGTCATAATCACGCATCTCGCCGATCAAACAAACATCCGGATCTTCACGAAGTACCGAACGGAGTGCAATCGTCCATGAGTGAGTATCTTGTTGGAGCTCACGCTGAGAAACAATGGATTTTGCAGCCGGATAGGTGAATTCAATCGGATCCTCAATGGTAATAATATGCTTTGCAGTTTTCAAGTTTATTTCGTTTATGATAGAGGCCAGCGAGGTGGATTTCCCCTCTCCAGTAGGACCGACAAAAAGCACAAGACCTTGTCGATATTCGGTAAACTCCTGAATGACCGGTGGAAGGTTGAGCTCTGCGAGAGTACGTATTTTAGTCGGTATGAGACGAAATGCTGCCGCAATCGCTCCTCTCGCATAGTACATATTTACCCGAAACCGCGCACCATGCGCTTCATATCCGAAATCGATTTCTTTATTTGCCAGAAGATTTTCTTTTTGCTCATCTTTTAAGATACCAAGGAGCGTGGTCTCTGAAGATTCTTTTGTAACAACTTCGCTGATCTGGATTGAGAAAAGATCGTTGTTGATCCGTACCGACGGATAATAGTTTGGAATAATATGGAGATCTGAAGCATTACGATCAATAGTGATTTTGAGAAGATCTATTATGTTAATCATAATTATTCTGCAAATTCAGTTGAAAACAGTTTGTCAATTGTAATCAGAAAACTGATTTTAACTAAATGTCTGCGATTCGTAACACTTCCTCAATGGTCGTGACACCTTCAAGGGCTTTTAAGTATCCGTCCTGTTTCATAACAATGAGTCCTTCTTTCCTTGCCTGTTCTTCAATTTCCTTCCCTGAAGCCTGCTGTAAAATCATCTTATTCAACGTTGACGTAACCCGTATTATTTCAAAAACCGCTATTCTCCCTAAGTATCCGGTATTTCCACATTCATTGCAACCCTTTCCGCGGTAGAGCTTAATTGGTTCACCTTCTTTGAAGTTTTTAGGAAGTAAATCACCGAGCACTTTTTTAATTTCTTCCTGTATGCTTCCATCCGGAACATATGATTCTTTGCAGTCGGAGCAGATTTTGCGGGCAATTCTTTGCGCAACAGAAGCATTGAGTACTGATGCAATGAGAAATGGTTCTCCTCCCAGATCGATTAGTCGCGGTATCGCAGTTGCCGCATCGTTAGTATGAAGAGTGGAAAAAACGAGGTGACCGGTGAGCGCTGCTTGAATTGCCAGCTGAGTAGTTTCGCCATCTCTGATTTCTCCTACGAGAATGATATTGGGATCTTGTCGTAGGAAGGAGCGGAGTCCTGCTGCGAATGTGAGGCCGGCTTGAGGATTAATCTGCACCTGATTAATTCCGGAAATCTGATATTCTACCGGATCCTCGAGTGTGACAATATTTACCCCTGGTTTATTAAGGCGTGTGAGAATAGAATAGAGCGTAGTTGTTTTTCCGGATCCGGTAGGTCCGGTCACGAGAATAATACCATACGGTTTTGAAAATGATTCTTCAAGGTCTTTAAATTGCGGTCCACGTAGTCCCAACTCAGTAAGTGATGGAAGTCCGCCTGTTTTTTTCAGAAGTCGCATCACTATTTTTCACCATTCACCGTAGGCAATGTTGATACTCGAAGATCCACTTCTTCTGAGCCGATCTTATAATTGAATCGTCCATCCTGGGGGATTCTTTTTTCATCGATCTTCATCTCTGAAAGAATTTTTATGCGGGAGGTTACCGATTCGTGGATTGAGCGGGGAAGCGTTAATTTTTCCTGTAAAATACCGTCAATGCGGTAACGTACCCTCGTTTTTGCCTCCTGTGGCTCAATATGCACATCTGAAGCTCGACTTTTTACTGCAAACTCAAGGATGGTTGAAACGATTTTTGCTATGGGAGCCTCTTTAACCGTGGCGCTTGTTTCTGTCTCAGTGTCCTGTTTTGTTTTTTGCGGCGTAACTTCTTTCAGTGCTTCCTTCACTTCCGGTGATAAACCTTGTGCGTATGCTAATCCAATCGCTTTCAAAACGTCATCAATATAGGCAAGTGAAAAAACCACCTTTTTCCCAGTTTTTCGTTCCAGAAAATCAGATAGTGAAAGATTGAGTGGATCAGCTGTCGCGATGTAGATACTGCCGTTTTTTGTGTCATATTGATAGGGAAGAATAGAGCTTTTTCGCGCGATTGATTCTGGTATTAGACCGATAGCCTGGGGATCAATTGCGATTACTGAAATATCTACATAAGGAGTGTTTAAAAACTGCGCTTTGATTTTGAGGACGAATTCTTTTTTTACTGAAGTACTTTGAAGCAGATAGAGATCGATTGGTTGATTTTTTTGAACAGAATCGATCTCGTATCTATCTGCGGTAGGTTGATCCAACAATCCTTCTTTAATGAGCTGTTGAAGAAAAAGTTTCGGTGAAAGCGCCATAATTTCACTATAGAGACAATTATGTTAAAATGCAAGAAGTTACAATATATGCTTCCGATTATTCTTATTACTTCTAATAACAAACAAACAGAGGACTTTATCCAATCGTTTATAGAAAAGAATAAATTCAATAAGCAATATGTTTCAATAGTACGTCCATTGAAGCAGGAAATCACTATTGATCAGATTCGCGATATTCGAAGGGATCTTATAATTCAGTTTCCATCAAAACGAATGATCATTGTTGAAAACTTTGATACCAGTTCAGGCGAGGTGCAAAACGCGTTTCTGAAGACATTAGAGGAAAAAAGTGAAGAAACTCAGTTTATTTTAGAGGTACGTAATGTAGCAAAGATTCTTCCCACCATTCTCTCCCGATCGAAAATGATAAAGCTCATTGGCGGAAAACACGCGCCTATGCGCGAAGCTTCGAAAAAACTACTCGATTCACTTACTACTAATAATATTGATTATGCTTTTTTAGGAGAGCCATTCATTACCAGTATTGATCGAGAGGATGCCACATTATTATTTGATGAAATTCTTACCTATTTTCATCAACATATCCTGACCAAATCAGCCAAAGCTGCCCAAGTATTGAAAAAAACAATGGAGACAAGAGAGCTGTTATTAAATAACAACCTCAATCCTCAACTCGCCATAGATACCATCTTGATTTTTATCAAAAAAACATATAGCATGTATCATATAGCACGAGGCACGTGACATGAAGCAAATTTGCTACATGTTACATGCTACATGTTACATGACACAAATAAAAAAGGTTTCTCTCTCATTGAGTTGATAGTCGTCATTGCGATTATCGGTGTGATCGCTGGGCTTCTGCTACCGAATTTTATGGGTGCTCGCGAGCGTGCGCGAGATACAACGCGAAAGAGTGATTTAAAACAGTTGCAGAAAGCTTTGGAATCTTACCGACAAGATCAGAATCCTGCTGCATACCCAACTGTGTATGGAGGAAGTGGCAATGCGCTTGGTGCTTGTAGTGGGCAATTGGGAAGCAGCACTGTTTATATGGCAAAAATTCCCTGCGATCCTTTAAATACTACTCCAACTCCCTACTATTATAATCCTGACAATACTAATCTTAAATTTACCCTGTGCAGCTGTCTCGACAACAAAGGTGACGCTGACGCTACCGGAACAAATTGTCCGGGGACTTATACTTGTTCGTCAAGCAAAAGCTATACGGTGACTGAACCGTGATAAAATAGGGTTGAGCGTTAAGGGGAAAAGAAAGTATTGTTATAATTATTACTAAATCATTATGAGACAAAAAGGTTTTACGCTTCTTGAAATGCTGGTGGTTATGGGAATTATCGCTATTTTGATCGGTATGGGCGCAGCTGCTTACTCCACTGCCCAAAAAAAAGCGCGGGATGCAAAACGGAGAAGTGATCTTAAAGCAGTACAAAACTGTATGGAGCAGTATTATGCCTATAACAACAATTTCCAATATCAAGTACTTGGGACTATTGGTGGGACTTTGGCGTCACCAAGTCCTATTAATTGTGGCGCATCAACATTGACAGTGCCTACAGATCCACTTAACAATGTAACCTATTATTATAAGGTTGATTCATCAACGAGTTCAGCCTATTCTCTATCGGTAACATTGGAAGCTGGAGGATCAGCTAATGTAACTAGCTTGCAATAAAATGTTATGACGAATCAAAAAGCCTTTACTCTTATTGAAATTCTCGTTGTGGCTACAATTATTGGGTTACTCCTTGCCGGTGCGGTAGCTTCATATACCACGCTCAATCGGAGTTCGCGGGACGCGAGGAGAAAGGCGGATGCTGAACAGATTCGATCAGCTCTTGAGATGTATCGAAGTAACAACAATTATTATCCAAATAGTTTAATCATCATGCTTACTCCAACTGTTTATATACAATCACTCCCTGTCGACCCACAGCCTACGCCGTATAGTTACGTGTATACTCCCCTACCTTCCGGGTGCACTGCTACTGCCACATGCAACGATTATACGCTTGGATCTTACATTGAGGATGGGAGTGCGGATTGTTCACCAGCAGTATCGTGCGGTAGTAGTAATTGCAAGTATTGCGTAGGACCGTACGGGAAAAAGTAGTATGTAGTAGGTAGTATGTAGTATGTGAATCGATAATAATACTTGATACATGCTACATGCTACATGCTACAAGTTTTGTACAAAAAAAGCTTTACACTCATAGAGTTACTCGTAGTAGTTTCAATTATCATTCTTGTCACTGGAGGTTCTCTCTCTTTTTACAACAACTTTACTACTGAGAAGAAACTTGATGATGAAGTTGCTAAGCTAATGGAAGTATTAAATCTTGCAAAAAAGAAAGCGACTGCCGCCGACATCAATACCAGCTGCACAAGTCCCAATGTATTTAGCGGCTATCGAGTGACCGTGAATGGTACCGTGCCAACACCAACACCAGTTTATTATCTTGAACAATGTTGTGGTGCAATTGCAGGAACCTGTACCGCTACCACTACTATTGCTAATTATCTTATTACTCCTTCAAACAATAATGTCATAATAACCACCTCAGGGAATGTTACATTTAAACCACTAGCAAGCGGTGCAGTATCGGCAGCTACTATTACGGTGAAACTCAATACTTCCTCAGCTCGGTGTATTGATGTTACCGTTACCTCTACCGGCTCAATCGATAAAGGATCTCAGTACTCTTGCTAAAATCTTGGGTAATTGGTAATTTGTAATTAGCAATTAGGTCGTTTTTATAACTACAATGATTAGACCGAACTCCCAACACCCAACTCCCAACTCCGTTGGGGGATTTTCCCTCATCGAGGTTCTCGTATTCGTCGGCATCCTTTCAATGTTTTTTGTCGTTGCAGCGAGCGTAACTGTTACTTCGCTTCGTAATATGAAAATCAGTGAACATAAACTAATAGCAACTCATTATGCCCGTGAATTGGAAGACTGGTTGCGTAACGAAAAAGAAAATGATTTTGCTACTTTTGCCGGAAACTATGCCTCCGAAACCGGAAAAACATGGTGTTTTGCAATCTCTCCTATAGCAGCGTGGGATTTAGTTGATGGATCCTGTGGCTCTACAGAACTTATTTCAGGCCTTTTCAAGCGGGAGGTGATCTTAAGAAGTTATAGTTCTGCAGGGGTGGTAACCAGTGTAAGTGTCGACATGACTGTGTCATGGTTGGAAACCGGTATCAGTTATTCAGTGCCGGTGAGCACGTTGTTTACTATATATGAATAACTCAAAGAGAGGCTTTACTTTTATTGAGATGATAGTGGTGATCACCGTATTAGGATTAGCGCTTCCTTCACTTTTTGCGATCGTATTTTCAATATTACAACAGCAGACTAAAATAATTCGTCTGTCTGAAATAAAACGGCAAGGAGACAACATTATCGATGTGATGAGTACCGCAGTACGAAGTAATGCTCTTGAGATATATTCAGATTTTGGATTGACTTCCAAAGTATGTGCAACTGCAAGTTCATCATATCCTTCTTCCGGCACAGTTACCGAGCTCTCATTCAAAGATAGAGATAGTAAGAAGTTTGGCTATTATCTAAGTGGGAGCGCTATAGCGGCAAGAACAGATGCGAGCTATATCAGCGGTAACTTAACCTCAAGTAAAATAGTAGTTCAGAATTTTTCAATCAGTTGTAAGAAAAGTGCTCAATATGCGTCGCCGGTCGTGACCGTACAGTTTGAAATCTGTTATAAACGAGATGCAAGTGACAATTCGTGTTCGGCAACGAGAAGTGACGAATTTGCAAAACTCACTTATAATACAAAGATTAAACTCAGGAATCAATAAATAAACTTACCCCTTAACCCAAAAATACAATTGACTTCAGACGGTTTTTTTTGAATACTAACAATATGGCTGATAATTCATTTTCCCTTGATATCCAAGATAAATATGTGCGCATATGCGATTCGAAACAATCCGGTCAGAAGATTGAACTGCTTTCGCTGGGAGTAAAAGAAGGGGCGCCATTTTACTTTTCAAATGATAATAAACAAGCTATAGAAAGACAGGCAGAAATACTGGCCGATCTGGTATCAAGTTTGAAGATTAAAAAGAGGATAGTAAATGTTACCATCCCTGATACGTATATATATACGCAGATTATTCAGATGCCGATGTTAAAAGAAAAAGAATTAATTTCTGCGATCCGGTATCAGTCTGATGAGTTTATTCCGATGCCTATTGATGAAACAAATCTCGATATTCAAATACTCGAGGAAAATCTTGCGAAGAAACAAATTCTCGTACTGATCGCAGCAGCGCCAAAAAAACTCGTCACGCAGGTTGAAAAAACCATTGAGCTTGCTGGTTTTGTACCTGGTAATCTGCAGAATGAACTTGCCGTAGTTGGAAGACTTTTCAGCGAAAAACTAAACGTAAATCAGAAACAAAATCCTACGTTGATCATAAATTTTGGATTTTCCTCGAGTTCCCTCTATGTACTTGATGAACGAAGTCATTTAATCATATACGTAAGAACTTTCAAAAACGGTATCGAGCTTTTTCTTAAAGATCTGAAAGTGAACCTAAATATTGACGATAATAAGGGATTAGAGATACTCAAAAGTATAGGTTTTTCAAAAGACGGATCCGTTAATACTGAAGCAATTCTTAATCCTGTTCTTAATGAATTTGTTGCTGAGATAGAAAAGGTCGTCGCAATTACACGGGATAAATTTAATCTCCAGATAGATCAAAGCATTATCTTTAACTATGATAACGCAGTGCTCCACCTTGTAGAGAAAATCACTGAGCGAACAAAATTCCCCTGTTCCTCACTCAATCTGAGTACTCTGCTCGTTGCCAATCCAGTATACCAGTCGTTTTCTGCCAATATGTCATCCTATGTATCGGTTATTGCAGGCTCACTATGATCAAAAGAAAGGGCATCAACCTTTTTCATAAAAAGCGGAACAAAGACGCAAACACCTTACTTGCCGAAAACACCGTACGGTATGCTACCTTTGCCGGCATTGGACTTTTTGTAGTCTTTCTCTACTTTAGTATTTCAACACTTCTTATTAAAACTTCTATTCAGTCGCTTCTCAATGAAAAACAAGGGCTTCTCACCTATCTGATTGAAAGTAAAAACAGCGAGACACAGACTGCCTACTTTCTTATCAAGAAAGAGCAGTTAAAAACATTCTTAAAAGATGACGCAACGTTTCTTCCCTACTATAACGTACTCAACAACTCTCTTACCATAGCGAGTAATTCAGCGAAAGTAGAAACCATGGCGATTGATAAATCGAGAAAGACATCATTCATATTCAATTTTGCCGATTATGATATGATGTATAACTTTATCCGCTATGTTGAATCAGAAGATTTTCTGAAATACTTTGAGTCTCTGAAATTAAACGCTCTTTCCCTTAATAAATCAGATAAGAATAAAAGTTATCAATTGACATTTGAAGGAAAGTTTAAGACATTGACACAATGAATAAGCTCTACCTGAAAAGACATCTGCCAACCCTCATATCGCTTGGAGTGATCGTCATGTTATTTTTTCTTGTATCTTTTTCTTACAATCTCCATTCAGGCGAAAATGATCGTCTGAACTCACTGCGTACCGAGTTGGATCAATTGAGAAGTAAGGTAACAATCATAAAGACGAATAAAAGTCTCATCAAAGAAAATCTTGACGAATACAATAAACTGCTTGCGAAACTTATTCCGGATAAGGAAGATTTTTTCAGTATTCTGTACGCGCTTGAAGAGCTCTCAATACAGACCGGGTTTCAAATCACCAACTACAATCTCAGTTTAGCCTCTCAAGGGGACAAGTATCGGATTGTTGTGGCCTGTGCGGGAAATACCGATACATTTATGAAATTTTTAAAAGACTACAACTTTGCGGGAGGACGACTTGTTACCAATGAGAAGATAGAATTTACTTCCGAAGAAGGAACAGTGCGCCTTGCCCTCAATTTTTACAGTAAAAAGATACCGACATCGCTTGAGGCGATAGCGAAAGTATCGGAAAAAGATCTCAGGCTTATGGAACAGATACACTCAAAAGTGAAAATCAGCTTCAAAGAGACGGCAAACGAAAGTGCGCAGTACGAGACAAAATCAAATCCGTTCGAGTAGACATGTAACAAGTATGTAAGGTTATGTGATTTTCCTGTGTTTGAGGAGTTTACGGACTGATTCAGAAATCTGAGCACCCTTTGACAACCATGCATCAAACTTTTCCTTTTCTATCTCAAGCGTTGCCGGCTCGGTCATAGGATTATAGAATCCTACCTTTTCAATATAGCTTCCGTCACGCTTTTTCCGTTTGTCTATCGCGACAATACGATACGTTGGGTATTTCCTTTTACCGAATCTCATTAATCTGAGTGTTACTGCCATAGCTATTTAGTTAAACTAGTTTAACTGGTTTAACTAGTTTAACTGGTTTAACTAGCTCGACCAGTTTAACCAATTCAACCATTTTAACTAATTATACCAATTTTACTACTGTTTCTCTAGAGCATTTTTAGCAGCGTTTTCTTCTGCCTGTTTTTTTGAGGTCCCGCTTCCTTCTCCTAATTTCTGCGTATTCAAATAGACAGCGACCTTGAACTCTTTTTTGTGCTCAGGGCCCATTTCTTCGAGTATTCTATAAGTCGGTAAAATTTTATGAGAGGCTTGAATTATCTCCTGGAGCCGACTTTTGGGTGATAAATAGAGCTTGTTTTGCACAATATGTTCAAGAGTATCTTTGAAAAGATGCTTGAGTATAAATTCGTATGCTCGATCAAATCCTTGATCGATGAAAATAGCGGCAATTAACGCCTCAAAACAATCGGCAAGAATGTTAATATTTTCTCTTCCTTTTCCTTGCTCCTCACCTTTGGAAAGAAATAACCATTTTCCAAGGTTGATTCGTTTAGCGACTTCTGCGAGGCTTTCAGTACGGACAATAGCTGCTTTAATATCGGTGTAATCTCCCTCCTTGAGCGCCGGATAATTTCTGTAAAGATATATTGAGGTAGTAAGCGAGAGTACACTATCGCCAAGAAATTCCAGTTTTTCATTTGAGGGAAGATAAAAGTCTTTATGTTCGTTGAGATATGAGCGATGGATAAACACATTCTCAAGGAGAACTTTGTTCTTGAAAGTAATATCTATAACATCCTCAAGTTTTTTGTATACTTGTGTCATCTTTTTTTGTCTTACTGTAATTTTTAAGAATGGTACCGAGTACTGCATTCACAAACGCGTATGAACGTTCGCCGGCAAATTCCTTGGCAAGTTCTACCGCTTCATTAATGACTACTTTATATGGTTCTTTTGGATTGGTAATAAGTTCGTACACTGCTAACCGCAGTATCGCCAGATCTGCTTTTGCAATTCTATCAATAGGGAATTTTGGCGCATTAGTAGTAATCAAAAAATCAATTTTTTTGATGTTTTTTAAAACGTCATGAGATACCGCATTATCATCGTAAGGGAGATTGTCTCCGAGATTGGGAAAGCTTGCAGCAAATAAATTTTGTACGATCTTAATGCGTTCGAGATGGCGTTTATCCATACACCCTATTTATTACAATACTTACAAATTCGGTGTGACAATTTCTTTTTACCACAGTTTTTACAGACGATGAGATTCGGAAGTGAACGAACGACTCGAGCTGCAAGACGTTTTCCTTTTCGTTGGGTTGAGTGCTTACGCTTTGGTTGAGGAGCCATTAATGGCATGAGTGTACCATTTGCAGCTTAAAAAAACAAGAGCAAATCAGTCCTTTGTAATTTGGTTTATCCGAAAATTTTCAATGCGTTTTTCGATGGCGGGAAACGATTCGAGTGAATACCGCTGGACAAAGTATCGTACGGCATTTTTTACTCTCTCTATGAGAGCGACATCCGAAATGTTAGCAATTTTCAAATCGAGGTATCCATGCTGTGCAGTGCCAAATATCTGCCCCGGTCCTCGTAGCTTAAAATCATATTCTGCAAGCGTAATGCCACTGAGGGTACGAGCAAAAAATTCGAGCCGCTCTGACTTTTCATCATTACTGGTGAAAAGAAGACAATATGATTCTTTCTCTCCCCTTCCTACTCTTCCCCGCAGTTGATGCAATTGAGCGAGACCATATCGCTCTCCCCCTTCAATTACCATAATCGTGGCATTTGGCACATCAATGCCTACTTCAACAACTGATGTCGAAACAAGAATATCATAGTTTCTATTCTTGAAATCCATCATCATTTGATCCTTTTCTTTGCTTTTCATTCTGCCATGGAGAAGACCGAGTTTTAAGTCAGGATACACTTTTCTTTGCAGATGATCGAATTCCTTCTTTGCAGCTTTTACTGTGGTCATTGTTTCGCTTACAGATTCCTCAATAAACGGACAGATAATAAATACTTGCGAATGATTGGTTTTTATTTGATCTTGTATCCATTGATATGCACTGCTTCGTTTTGCCGCAGGCACTAAATATGTTTTGATAGGGAGCCGTCCTTGTGGCATTTCATCAATAAGCGAAAGATCGAGTTCTCCATAGAGCGTGAGCGCTACAGTTCTGGGGATTGGTGTCGCGGTCATAGTGAGAAGGTGCGGGTTCATGCCTTTTTGTTTCAATAGAGCCCGTTGAGCTACGCCAAACCGGTGCTGCTCATCAATAATGACGAGTCCAACGCGATCAAATTTCAGTCGCTCGTTGAGGAGCGCATGAGTCCCTATAATCACAGAATAGTCATTCATAGATTGCTTTTTACCAATTTTCTTTGCTCTGGTTTGTAAGCCAATGGTAATACCATAGTTTTGCAGCAACTGCGAAATCGTATCAAAATGCTGCTTTGCTAATATTTCTGTTGGCGCCATAATTAATGACTGATAGTTATTGATATATGCAAGGTAGCATGCGATTGCTGCCACTACTGTTTTACCGGATCCCACATCACCTTGCAAAAAACGATTCATTGGTCTTTCGAGTGACAAATCATGGAGTATCTCTTGGAGTACGCGCTGCTGCGCATGGGTGAGTCGAAACGGAATGCTTCCGATAAAGTCATCAAGCTTGCGTTTTTTTTTGTCATCAAGGGAAAATTTTTTCGACACCTTTTCTTTTTCCCACTCTTTTCGAATGAGATATGAGGAGAGTTGGATTGTGAAGAGTTCATCAAAAGAAAGACGGAGGCGAGCATTAAATATATCATTGTTGCTGGTAGGAAAATGGATTTTTTGCAAGGATGAGCTCTCGGTAATTAATTGGTTGTATAATCGTATTTTTTCCGGTAGCCATTCCAATGTATTCTCTTCATTCTTCACCAGCGAAGTGGCCTTTTTTGTTTTATCTCTGATAGTTTTGGAGGAAAGACCGTATTTTTCAGGATATATCGGCACAATGCGTCCGGTGTGAATGAGTTCCTGCTTGGAAGGCTTTATTACTTCATACTCTCTGACCTCCAACGAATAGGTGTGGAGAAATCGCACCACTTGCCCCGCTGCAGAAAGATTTGTACCCACCGGAAGTAACCGGAGAATATACGGTTGGTTGTACCATGTAAGTTCTATGCTAGCAGTATTATCGGTGAGAAGAATTTTTTGAATAGTTACTCCTTTTTTTGTGTAGATATTGTTTACCGTTTTTATCGTACCCTGCACGGTGACAACCTCGCCCTCCTGCACTTTTGCTATCGGCGAAATAAGCGAATAATTTTCATAGCGGGAGGGAAAATAATAGAGCAGATCTTCAAAGGTTGTGATGCCAAGAGATTTTAGTCGACGAATCGTGGTTGAGCTCGTTTGGGGAAGTATATCAATGGGATCTGAAAGTGTCACGATGTTATCTTAAAAATAAGAGTGGCGTTACGCTAGATATCACCAGGAGGATCGAGGCGATAACAAGTATGACTTTCCATACCGTTTGTGGTTTAATAAATCGTTTCACAAAATTATTATATCATGATTTCGTTCATAACTAATGCTACGAACAACGAACTCCGCACTACGAACAATATAGTATACTTTTATCC
>CAZAJT010000013.1:0-21487 GCA_964485585.1 uncultured Gammaproteobacteria bacterium | reverse complement strand
ACACGGTTGCCAACGTCTTTGATTCTTTTTGGATCGGCACATTTTCTTTTGCCTCGATTGCCTGATGAAGTCCTTCGGAGAATCTTCTGCCATATAACAATCTGCCGGTAAACTCATCTACGATAATCACCTCGCCATCTTTCACAATATAATCCTTGTCCTTCTTAAAAAGCGCCTCGGCTTTCAGCGAGGCTTCTATATGAAAAAGTGTGTCAAAATCCTTTTCGTAGATATTGGTAACGCCGAGCATTGATTCTATTTTTTTAATTCCTTCTTCGGTGAGGTTTGCCGTTTTGAGTTTTTCATCGATCATAAAGTCTTGTCTTGGCTGTAACCGTTGAACTATTTTTGCATATTGATAGTATTTTCCTACTTCTTCTTCATACGGTGCCGAGATGATGTGGGGTGTTCGCGCCTCGTCGATTAACACTGAATCTGCCTCGTCTATAATGGCAAAATAGTGACCTCGCTGGGTCATCAAATCTGGAGATTGCATCATATTGTCCCGAAGATAATCAAATCCAAACTCGCTATTAATACCGTAGGTTACATCTGCCATGTATGCTTCTTTTCGTGCAATGGGTCGCAGGTGTGACAATCGCTCATCTTGTGCATGAGAATCGGTAAATTCAGGATCATAGATAAAAGAAGCATCAGAAATCATAGTGGCAGTAGAGAGTCCTAAAAAGTGAAATACCTGTCCCATCCAGCCTGCGTCGCGACGGGCAAGATAGTCGTTTACGGTGACAAGATGTACGCCCTTTCCGGTCAACGCATTCAGATATAATGCGGTTGTTGCAGTAAGCGTCTTTCCTTCTCCTGTTTTTTGCTCTGCAATTTTTCCTTCATGAAGGGCAATTCCAGCAATAAGCTGTACGTCAAAGTGTCGTTGCCCCAATACACGCCGACTCGCCTCCCGTGCCAACGCGTATGCCCGGGGAAGAAGGTCATTAAGATCCTGCTTTTGAGACGCTACTATTTGCTTTAGTTTATTTGTTTCGGTTACAAATGCACTATCCTTGAGTTTGCGTACAGCCTCTTCCAAAGCATTAATCTCCTCAACCTTTTTCCGAATACGACTGACTTCCCGCTCATTGTAGTTGAAGAATTGTTTGAAAATGGTAAACATAAATTAATCTCAAATGTCAAAACGTAAATGTCAAATCTGCATCGTAAATCTCAAAGATTTAAGATTTGAACTGTAGATTTGCGATTTGAGATTTCAGATTTGAGATTATTTTATGAAATACTCCTGTGGAATAATAAGTATTCTCTGAGGCGTGTACCGGTTCTTCTCCTTTTCTGCGCCAGTTTTTTTCGTAACAAAATGCAATGTGTCTCCTTCTTTTACCTTTGAGATTCGAATAGTTTCCAACTCCAATGTTTTAGGATCCAAGAGCTGCATCTTTGTTGTTTCTTCTATATCAAAGGTAAAATTCTCCTTCTCTGTCGTAAAAACTTTTATTGACTCTTCTTCTGAGTTCACCTCTGTCACCTTTCCACTAAGCGCAATATACTGCTCATCCTGATAAATAAAATTAGCATTGATATTATTCTCTATTATTGGTCCGGTAACTATAAGGTAAACCCCTTTTTTAATGTAATCCAATTTAATCTCCTTTTTCGTAGAACCTGAAATAAGATACAGCTTAGTTAAAGTATCATCCACTTGCACCTTATACTGATCGCCGTCATTGTTTTCCATATTTATTGTTGCTCCAGCTCTATCAGTTACTACGCCGGTGATTGCCTTTGTGTTTTTTTTGCGGAGCTCCGCTACTTTTGTGGCAATCCGATCTTTCAAATTCTGTATTTCTTTTTCAACAAGAACTGCCGTGGGAGTAGCAACATTGGTTACTATCGGAGATGCAGAAAGAGATGCGGTTTTTGTTTGTGCGTATATTGGAATGCTGATAGAAATGCTTAATAAGCCCATCACAATAACTAATAAGTATTTCATTGTTCGTCAAGGTAGAAAACTTTTAATACTTTTTCTTTCGACGCTATCTTCGGATCTTTTGGATACACGGTTATATGAATAATATTCTCACCAAGAGCCAGAGGAAACTCAACGTCGAGCTTTTCCGGAGCATTCTTTACAATGATATTTTTAATCGGCGACTCTATAATCACTAGAGAATCTTTTGCAACAGTACCTTTGATGATGGTTTTGTTTGTCTTAACAATAATTCCATCTTGTGGTTCAAGAAGCGTAAGCACTTCAACATTGCTGTTACTGGTAACAGCCGTAGGTGACGCCGCAAGGGTAGTGGTAATAGGCTTAGACTTTTGGATCTGCGCTTGTCTATTTTTAATAACGAGAAATACTGCTACCACTATCCCCAATCCAACGCCCAGAACAATAGCGATAAGCGTCTCCTTTTTCATGTGAGTATATATTATAATGCAATTTCTTTGACAATTTGGGGTATTTTGTCTATCAAATCCGCACTGTTATACCAAAATCCTTTTGACTTATAAAGCTCATCTGCAGTACGTTTCAGAAAATAAGAAGCCAGCACAGCAGAGAACAACGCTTCGTTTTTTGCATAGAGAGCGCAACTTAATCCAGCGAGTATATCCCCACTCCCTCCTTTTGTCAAACCCTGATTTCCTCCCCGTACTACATAGGTGGTAGTGCCATCTGAGATGATATCTATGACTGCCTTCAGCAAAATAATGCAGTGGTAATCACGCGCTGTCTGCGTGACTATCGTTATTTTTTTCTCTTCAGAAAGTTTGTCCACTGGTATTCCAAAGAGTCGTTCAAACTCTTTCTGATGAGGAGTAACAATTGGTTTCTGGTCGAGTTTTAATAACCATGCGGGATCCATCATCTGCAAAGCTCCAGCATCAAAGACAATTTTCTTATGTTTCGCTTTTGCAATGATGTGTTTAACAAAATAATACGTCTTTATACCCTCATGCTCAATCTGAGCGAGCTCGTTTAGATTACGGATAGTATAATCAATCTCAGGCTTCAATCGTTCTTGAGTCCTCATCATGCCTGATCCCACTGCTATCGCATCATCTTCATTTATGTAATTTTCAAGATCACTCATCTTTACCACCATGCCATTTTGAAACTTCTTCTTCAGCGCAACGAATATCTCATTATTTTCTTCTGTCGAGGTGAAATGAACCATATCGACAAAGTGCGACGCTATCTCAGCAACCCATAAGACAGGCGCATGGAAGAGTGACGATCCACCAATAATGAGTATTTTGCCATTCTGCCCTTTATGAGAGAAAGGCGGAGGAATATAAAAATCCTTCAACAAAGGTTTTATTGATGATAGATCGCTAGTGTAAATGTGAATAAGCATACTTTCTTATTTCTTCAACTAAAATAATTGACGAGGCAATGGGAATAATGAGTAACCAGTCTGAGATATCAAGCCCGGTAGTATGAAGGATCCTCTGCATCAGTGGATGGTAAATTGCAAACATTTGAAGAATGATAACGATCATAGTTGCTCCAACTAAAAATTTGTTTGAAAACGGGTTAAGCTGAAAGATTGATTTGCTCTCATGTCTGCAATTCCACGCATTAAACCATTGGAAAACTGCTAAAACGGTTAGTGAAACAGTCCACGCTTTAACCATATCTGTTTGATAATATCCCTTAAAAAGAAATAGTGTGCCTATCATCATTGGAAGCGCCATTAAAAACATCCTTTGGATCATTAATGTGTCGATTAAATATTTCTTTGGGCGCTCAAAGTTGCCTTTTAACAAACCTTCTTCCTTTGGTTCCATAGCGAGAGAAACATCAAGAAATCCATCGGTGACCAAATTGAGCCAGATAATTTGGGCTGCTAAAATCGGCAATGGTAAACCTAAAAATAATGCTCCGGCGATGGCAAATACCTCACCAACACTGGTAGAAAAAAGGTAGAGTATTACCTTCTTAATGGTCTTGTAAATACTTCTTCCCTCCTCAACTGCTGCAATAATACTTCCAAAGTTATCATCAAGCAACACTATATCTGATGCCTCTTTCGCAACTTCTGTTCCAATCTTTCCCATCGAAACGCCTAAGTCTGCTGCAACAAGTGAAGGAGCGTCATTTACACCATCCCCTGTCATCGCTACAATCGTACCGCGACTTTTGTAGGCTTTGATAATTCTTAATTTATGTTCTGGTGTAACTCTGGCAAAAACTGACACCCTATCTAACATCTCTCCCAGTTCATTATCAGATAACCCGTCCATATCTCCTCCAGTGATGACCCTATCACCTTCATGAAAAATACCAGCTTCCTTAGCTATTGCTTGTGCGGTAATTTTATGGTCGCCGGTAATCATCACCACCTTAATACCCGCGGAGATGGCTTTTTTCATCGCTTCATGCACTCCTGGCCGAATAGTGTCTTTTAGACCAAAGAAACCGACAAACGTAAGATTAACAACATCTTTTGATTGAATATCCTCTGGAGAATCTCCCTTAAATGCAAAAGCTAAAATGCGGAGTCCTTCTTGGGACATCTGCTCGAAAACGGATTCTAGTTCTCCTCTTTTTTCGTTGGAAAGTTGAGAGCTTTTTCCGTCATACCAAACGTCGCTAGATAACCCTATGATAGTTTCTGGTGCTCCAACAACTGTTGTAAGCACCGTTCCTTCTACTCGATAAGCGGCAGCGTGATATTTGTTTTTGTAATCAAATGGGATTTCAGAAAGTTTCGGAGATTTTTTTTCCAAAACGTCCTTATGTAAACCTAATTTTTGAGCAAACACCGAAAGAGCAACCTCAGTTGGGTCGCTGTTATTATTAGCCCCATATGTCGCTAATTCACCGGCAAAAAGTACTTCCTGATTGCTTAAAAGATCAGCGACGCTATCACCAATGTTGAAAGTTTTTCCATTCACATAAACTTTTTGCAGCGTTATCTCATTTTTAGTGATGGTGCCGGTTTTATCTACGGCTATTACTCTCGCTTGCCCTAATGCTTCAACTGCCTGAAGTTTCTTAACTAAAGCGTTCCGTTTACTCATCCGCCACACACCGGTTGCCAGCACTAACGTCATAACGATAGGTAATCCTTCCGGAATAACAGATACAGCGAGTGAGACAACCGTTGTAAACATTGTTTTCACCGAATGCCCCAAAAAAATTCCGAGGGTAAAGAGTGAAACGCAAATCGTGACTACCATAAGAACGATCAATCTCGTAAGAGAACGAATATTTGCCTTCAGTGGGATTTCGCTCTTAATGACGGCAATTTCTTTTGAGATGGTACCGAGAATCGTATCTAACCCTGTTGCAACAACAATCGCTCTTCCATTTCCCGCTACAACATGAGTGCCTTTAAAAACCATATTTTTTTGATCGGCAATCGGTAGATTTGGTGATTGAATTACTTCTTTATCTTTATGAACCGGTAATGATTCTCCCGTTAGCGCAGATTCATCAACGGTTACATTATTTGAAAGAATAACTCTGGCATCAGCCGGTATCTTGTCTCCCTCTTGAAGAATAATGATGTCGCCCGGTACAACTTCATAATCTGGGATAACGATTTCTTTGCCATTTCTAATAACTGTTGCGTTCGTTGCGGCAAATTTTTTCAGAGCTTGGAGTGTGTTTTGTGCCTTACCCTCCTGAATAGTGCCTACTATGGCATTGAAAAGGAGAACAAAAAGTATGATGAGACCGTCGATAAATTCTCCCATGAGAAAAACAACACTACTGGCAAGAAACAGAATATAAATTAAGGGACTTTGGAATTGGCGAAGAAATATAACTACCAAACCATCTAATTTGGCTTCCGGAAGTTTATTCAAACCATATTGCTCAAGACGTTTCCTTGCCTCATCGGGATCCAAACCCTGTTCATTCGTATGAAAAATCTCCAGTATTTCAGATGCTGTTTTTGTATGCGCTTCAATTTTCATTGTTTAAACCGTGCTATAATTCTACAGTATGTCACTCACACATGCCAAATTACGTCAACTTTTTGCAGATTATTGGGAAGAACGGGATCATAAGTTTATCCCCCCTGCTCCTCTGGTATTAAAAGAGGATCCTACAACCCTCTTTACCAGCTCCGGCATGCAACCGCTTGTAAACTATCTTGCCGGAGAAACACATCCTCAAGGAAAAAAACTATATAACATTCAACCATGCATTAGAACTCAAGACATAGAAGAAGTCGGAGACAATCGTCATATGACTTTTTTTGAGATGATGGGCAACTGGTCGCTCGGCGAATATTTTAAGGAACGACAGTTATTCTGGATTTTCGAATTTTATACAAAAGTAGTCCAACTCCCTCTTGAGAAATTATACATCTCTGTATTTGAAGGAAATCTTGAGGTTCCGCGCGATGAGGAATCGACCAAGATATGGAAACAGCTTGGCGTACCGGAGAATCACATTTTTTATTACGGAGTTGATAAGAACTGGTGGTCTCGCTCAGGACGACCTGACAAGATGCCTGCCGGAGAAATCGGTGGCCCGGATTCAGAAGTTTTTTACGAGTTTACCAATACCCCTCACGATCCAAAATATGGTAAGACATGCCATCCAAACTGCGACTGTGGCAGATTTTTAGAGATTGGCAACTCCGTGTTTATGCAATATCGGAAATCTCCTGATGGAAAACTCGAAGAACTGCCGAACAAGAATGTGGACTTTGGCGGAGGATTTGAACGATTACTTGCAGCAATTAATAATGATCCTGATATTTTTAAAGCAGATGTATTTGCTGAAATAATAGGAACTGTTCACGACGTTACCGGTAAGGAATACGAAGAGAATCAGTCGCAGATGCGTATTATTGCGGATCACATAAAAGCTGCGGTGTTTTTGATCAAAGATGGAGTGTATCCCTCAAACAAGGAACATGGGTATGTTTTGAGAAGATTGTTACGGCGAGCTGCAATAAAGCTTAAATTCCTGCAAGGTAGCTACGACGTGAAAAGCTTTTCCCTTATTGCTCAATCGATATTAAACACCTATAGAGATTTATATTTTGGTGGAGAAAATGATGAAGTTGCAATAACCACTGTAATAGAAGATGAAATAAATAAATTTTCCCGAGTTCTCCATAACGGAATAAAAGAAATTAATAAAATTCTTTTTAGTGGAGAAAAAATTACTGGAAAAGTTGCTTTCGATCTATATCAAAGCGATGGAGTTCCTTTAGAAATAATTGAAGATATTGTTAGAGCTTTGGGACAAACTATTAACCATGAAGAATTTGAGGAAGAATTTGAAAAACACAAAGAACTTTCCCGTACCGCGTCGGCTGGTATGTTTAAGGGCGGACTTGCTGATCACAATGAACAAACGATTCGATACCATACGGCGACTCACCTCCTCCATCAAACTCTATTTGACGTTTTAGGGAACGAAGTGCGACAAGAAGGATCCAATATTACTGCCGAACGATTACGGTTTGATTTTTCTTCACCAAAAAAACCCGAACAGGAAGAAATACAAAAAGTTGAAACCATCATAAACGAGAAAATTGTACAATCTCTCCCCGTCAATTTTCAAATACTCTCTCGTGAAGAGGCCTTTCGAGTGGGCGCTCGTTCTTTTTTTAAAGAAAAATATCCGGAGATGGTAAAAGTGTACTATATTGGAGACAGCCTGGAAAACGCTTACTCCAAAGAATTCTGCGGCGGACCGCATGTAACAAACACCGCTCAAATCGGTAGAATCTCTATTTACAAACTGGAAAAAATCGGCAGCAACCTCTATAGAATTTATGCGAAGTAACTATCCTACAACGTGGAACCTCAAATTACTCTACAAAAACGACAGCGATCCTCAAATGGTAAAGGACAGAGAAACTATTGAAAAAAAATCCCATGAGTTTGTAAAAAAATGGAAACACCGAACTGATTATCTCACTGATCCAAAACTACTCAGACAGGCGCTTGATGATTATGAAGAATGGACAAGATATTATGAAGGAGGCGGAAAGGAATGGTATTACTTCCACCTTCGTAGCGAACAAGATCAAATTGATCCAACAATACGAGCGAAGATGAATCAAATTCAAAATTTCAAGCAACGTATTGACGATGGCATGCGTTTTTTTTATCTCAGTCTGGCGAAGATTTCTGAAAAAAACCAAGCTGAAATACTTAAGTCATCGCAGCTTCGTAAGTACAAACATTACCTTGAGCGAATTTTTGCAGAGTCGAAACACCTATTAAGCGAACCTGAGGAAAGAATTATGAGCATGAAATCAATTCCCGCCTATGCCAATTGGGTAAAGATGACATCAGCGTTCTTATCAAAGTATGAAAAACCCATTCTCGATGAAGACGGAAGAGAAAAGACAAAATCGTTCGCCGACATATTGAGTCTTATTGATAGCTCAATAAAAAAAACGAGAGATTCTGCGGCGTTCGCACTAAACGAAATCTTGGCGAAAAACAGTGACGTTGCAACAGAGGAGCTTAATGCAATTTTAGAACATAAACGTACTGACGACGAGCTTCGTAAGATTCCTCGACCCGATTACAGTCGCCACCTCAGCGATGATATCGACACTGAGATTGTTGATACGGTTGTGGAAACAGTTGCAAAACATAACAACATTGCCAAACGTTTTTATTGGTTAAAAGCCCGGCTTCTTGGAGTAAAAAAACTGCAGTATCATGAACGAAATGTGGCGTATCAAAAGATCAGTAAGACGTATTCTTATAAAGATACCGTTAATCTTCTTACGCAGGTCTTCTCCAATCTTGATTCCGATTTTTCTGCTGTTTTGGAGAGATTCGTCAACGAAGGACAGATCGATGTTCATCCGCAAAAAGGGAAACGAAGCGGCGCGTTCTGCGCATATCATCTTATCTCACAACCAATCTACATCCTTTTAAATTTTAGTAACAAATTAGAAGACGTTCTCACTTTTGCCCACGAAATGGGTCACGGCATAAATGACGAATTAGTAAAACAAAAACAGCACTCGCTCCATTTTGGTACCCCTGTTGCAACCGCAGAAGTCGCAAGCACATTTATGGAGGATTTTGTGCTGGAGGAAATTTTAAATGATGCTGACGACGAATTGAGACTTGGCATAATGATAATGAAATTAAATAGCGACATATCTTCAATATTCCGGCAAGTGGCTTGTTATCAGCTTGAACAACAGCTTCATAATGAATATAGAAAAAAAGGGTATCTTTCAAAAGAAGATATCGGGAAGATGTTTCAAAAATATATGCAAGGATATATGGGTAACTTTGTCGAACAATCACAAGGATCTGAAAACTGGTGGGTATATTGGGCGCATATCCGATATTTCTTTTATGTATATTCTTATGCAAGCGGTTTACTCATATCAAAAACATTGCAGCATATGATAAAGAAAGACAAAACAGCTATTGTTACAGTAAAAGAATTTTTATCGGCAGGTTTATCTGAGAGTCCTGAAAACATTTTCAGAAAACTGGGAATTAATATTCGTGATAAAAAATTCTGGGAGGATGGCTTAAAAGAAGTTGAACAGTTACTTGAGGATACGACAAAACTTGCAAAAAAATTAGGAAAGATATGAAAAAACCAATATTACAACCAGTTGACAATAACATTCCAAATGGTACTATTATTAGATAACATTATTTTCTTATATGCCGCGTAGAAAAAACTTGCCAATAGAAAAAACTGTTGTTGCATCGGAATCGGTCGAAGAAACTCTCGTGCAATTCCGACCACAAAAGTCCTCAAATATCACGCCCATTCTCCTTGTCCTCGTTTCCTTTTTTGCAGCGTATTTGTTTTTTAAAGTCCAGAATCTTGAGAAACAAATCAAGCAACCAACAAATCAGGCGCAACAGCAACAGCAGAATCCAGGAGCCGCCGCATTAACAGATGAGAACCTAAAAAAGTACGCGAAAGATCTTAAACTAGATACCGGAAAGTTTAATGCCTGTCTTGATAAAGGAGATAAAAAAACAATTGCTGAAAATGATTCAAAGCAAGCCTCCAGTCTGCAAGTCGGCGGAACTCCTGGTTTTTTCATTAATGGCAGATTCCTTGGAGGCGCCTTTCCATTTGAGATGTTTAAAGAAATCATTGATAAAGAAGTCGCGGATAGTGGTAGCGACTCCTGTAAAGAGTACTCTACTGAACTTCAAAAATACTGCGATGAAAAAGGCGCAAATGCATTTAACCCGATACCAAAGACGGTTGACCTCGGAAACGCGCCAGCGACTGGATCACAAACGGCAAAAGTCACAATAATAGAATTTTCAGATTTTGAGTGTCCTTTCTGCGCACGTGCGTATCCTACGGTGAAAAAGATTCTTCAAACCTATCCGAGCGACGTAAAGTTTTACTATAAACATCTTCCTCTAATAAGCATTCACCCGCGAGCCCAGAAAGCAGCAGAAGCTTCGGTATGTGCTCAGGATCAGGGAAAATTCTGGGAATATCACGACAAACTCTTCACCGCCCAAGGCGCTCCCGCTTCGTGACGATCTCTTCACTCCCCGCCTATTTTACCTGATTTTTTTATGGTCATTTTACCCCACGAGTTTCGCAGTTGTCATTCTGATCCCGCGAAGCGGGAGAAGAATCTCTCGCGAATGCGAGGCTGAAACAAGTTCAGAGATCCTTCTTCGCTTCACTCCTCAGGATGACAGGAAGTGCGAAACTCGTGTACCCCATATTTATCTCCTTCAATCTTGTTAACTAAGCACTTTCTCTGTACAATTGACGCTGTGTGGGCGCCTTGCCCGCCTTTGGAGGGAAAGATGCTATCACAAAGAAGACATTAAGAAGCTAATTAAAAAATAAATATGTCGCTTATTGATAATAAAAATCAAACATTACAGCAAGCGTTGAAGAACGCATTATCCTCAGCAGAGAGAGTTGACATCGCGGTTGGATTTTTCTATTTTTCAGGATTCCAGGCATTATTCGATCAATTGAAAGATAAAAAGGTGAGGATATTGGTAGGTCTAGAAGTTGATCCTCTTCTCGTTTCAGAAATTGCCCAATATGCCAAAGACGGAGATGAAGATTTATCACGCTGGCAGCCTCGTAGACCCACAACCTCAAGAACAGCCCTCAAATTAAACTACATTGACTCATTTGTGGGCTTTATGAACGATAGTGATATTTTTGATGATGATAAGACAAGTGAGGTCTTTGATTTATACATTGAGAAAATTAAAGATGGCACGTTAGAGATTAGAAAAACAGTTTCAGATTATCACGGCAAGTTTTATCTTCTTCACAATAAAAAAGAGGCTTCCCAAAGCGGTGACTTTCCGGGAACTGTATTTATGGGATCGAGCAATCTCACGTATCGCGGTCTTATTGGACAAGGTGAGTTGAACGACTCAAGTAGGGAAAAAAGCAAATTTAAAGAATATCAAGCTCAATTTGAGAATATGTGGAATGATGCACAGTCAATAGCAATTGCAGATAAACATACGGCTCAAGAGTTTATTGAAGTAATAAAGCCTCGTATTTGGAAGTATGCATTACCAATCCCATACCATATTTACATTCGGGTCCTACATGAGTTATTCCATCAAGAAAAGATAAGTTCTCTAAAAACCCCGAGGGCGATCACCAGTGGCTTATACATAGACCTTGAGTATCAAATTGATGCGATGAAAATGGTTATAGATAAGCTTAATAGATATGATGGTGCACTATTGGCTGATGTCGTTGGCTTGGGAAAAAGCATTATTTCCTCAGCTGTTGCTAGAAATATGGATATGAAGACGGTGATTATTGCACCACCGCATCTTAATTCCCAATGGGAGGACTATAAGGAGCAATTTAGTATAAGAGGCTCTAAGGTATTTAGTTCTGGGAAAATCCAAGAAGTGTATGAACGTTACCAAGAATCGAGAGACCCGATCCTTTTTATTTTGGATGAAGCCCACCGTTATCGTAATGAAGATACAGGTGATTATAAACTCCTTCATCAGGTTTGCAGAAGCAACCCCGAAAATAAAATCCTGCTACTAACTGCAACTCCATTCAACAACGATCCTAAAGATGTATTTGCGCTGATTAAGTTATTTCAAACTCCGGGACAAGCAACGATACGATCAGTTGATAACTTAAGTCTGAGATACAGAGACCTTATTCAAAGATATAAAAAACTCCGTCGTAGTATGACCAAAGATATTGATCAAGAAACTATAGATAAGGAAGCCAATGAAATTGCTGCCGAACAAAGAAGGCTTATTGAACCGATCATTATTAGACGGTCTCGGTTGGACTTGAAATATATCACTCGTTACCGTGAAGATTTGGAACGACAGCATATTGATTTTGCAGAAGTGCGAGGTCCCGAGCTTCTCGAGTACGACTTGGGTAAACTTTATTCCCTGTATGTTGACACGCTGAATCTTATTACAAAACCAGAGGATGAGGGTTTCATTGGGGCACGCTACAAGCCAACAGATCCAGAGTATATGAATGAAGAAAGTCGTAAAAAGTTCGTTGATAAGTACAAGGCCGAATTTGATGACATTGAAGATCTGCGAATTGCGCAGTCAAACCTGGCACAGTTCATGAGGCGGCTTCTGGTTATGCGTTTTGAAAGCTCCAAAGATGCGTTTCGTTCGACCCTTGAGAAAATGATTAAGTCAAATGAGCGGATTGAGAACTGGTGGAATGATCTTAGTATCGTACCAATCATGAAAAAGGGTCAGTTACCCGATCCTCAAGATTATAATCTTGAGGACGGTGAGGAAAGCGATGCTTTTGCAGAGGATTTAGAGCTTCTGAGAAATAAACAGGGATTTCTAGAGATAGAAAAGGAAATGCTTGATCCAAAATTCATCGAAGATGTAAGACACGATACCGAACTTCTTAAATCTATCCATAAAAAATGGTTTGTGGATTCCAAATATGCAGAGCACGATCCAAAACTAGATGAGGTTGCGAATAAAATAATTGGCTTCTTACAAAGTAATCCAGCGAAGAAAATTGTTATCTTCTCAAGTTACAAAGATACTGTAGATTACCTTCATCGGGAATTGCAAAAACGCGGATTTGACCGAGTTACCAGATATACATCAGTAGAAGGAACTGATAGTTACAAAAGGGTGATCAAAGCTAATTTTGATGCTTCGCTTCCAGAGGAACAACAGAAAAATGACTTTGACGTTCTGATAGCAACAGACGCTTTGAGTGAAGGGTTTAATTTACATCGGGCTGGCATCGTCATTAACTACGATATTCCCTACAACCCCACACGGGTCATACAAAGAGTTGGGCGTATCAATCGTATTAACAAAAGAGTATTTGATTTCTTAGAAGTATTTAATTGCTTCCCTACAGCAATCGGTGAAGAAGAAACGCGGGTTAAATCGATTTCAACTCTCAAAATAAAGCTTATAAATGCTGTAGTTGGTAGCGATACCAAAACTTTAACAAGCGATGAAGAACTAATGAGTTTTTTCAAAGACGAGTTTGAGAAAGCCAAAGAACGAGACGAACAGCTCTCATGGGATACCCCGCACCGGGAAGCATACGATAAAGCATTGAAAAGGCAGGAGGTAATGGAAGATGCATTAAGATTACCAAGACGAAGCAGAATAAAAAGAGATGGATCTAATAAAAAAGGAGTTGTCGTTTTTGGCAAAAAGGGTACTAATTCAATTTTTACTCTCGGTGAATCACAAGAGACGGTACAAGTAGTATCAGCCGAATCAGCTCTTCCGTACTTTCAGGCCAAGGAAGAAGACAAAAGTGTGGCCGTTGATGAAACATTTACTCAGGTTTTTAGTCTAGCTAAGGAGAAACTATTTGCTAAACACGAACTTCCAAAGATTCAAGGACGTCGTGCAACCGCAATTCATGTACTAAAGGTGGTCGCAGATGAACTCCCTAATGCCAAGAATTACTGTGAAGACATTATTACTATTATCAAAACCCTCGATGACATAAGCGATGGTGCACTCAAAGACATTGCTCAACTTAATCTTAGAAACATTGAGGAAGCACACACAAAGCTACTTGAGATAGTCCCGGAATCGTATATAAGGAACGTCCTTACTCGTGCTAATCGCGCCGAGAACGAACATGAACTGCTGTTGTTTGCTGAACAATTAGTATGATTAAGTTAGATCAAAAATATGCCCGACAAGATTTTATCGATTTCTTACAAAATACATTCCTTCAGGATTACGTAAGGGACATCCGCTCCGTTAGCACACATGGATTGCATGCTATTAAAAAAGCCACAAGTTTGGGGCGAAGCGACTCTCTTGACCTTCAAGTTTTTGAGTTTGAGTACACCGGTTCTGCCAATAAGCGAGTTGCTCTAACTAAAGAAGCGTTCCAGATTATGAAACAAAGCTCAACATTTAACGCGCTGGCTGTGTTTTATGGACAAGATAGCGATGACTGGCGTCTCTCGTTTCTTACAGCAAACCCGGAAAGAACAGAGAAAGGAAAAGTAATCCTTGCGTATTCTAATCCTCGCAGATACTCTTTTTTCTTGGGGTCTGATGCAAAAATCAATACACCAACAAAGTTCCTTATTAGCAAAGGTAAAATAACCAATTTTGAAGATCTGAAAAGCAGGTTTTCTATTGAGGTTGTCAATAAGGAATTCTACAAGGAAATCTCAAAAGCATTTACCCAACTTTCAAATGGCCTCTTGAAACTTCCTTTTGTCCAAGAAAAGAGTCAAACAAATTCGGAATTTGCCGTTCGTCTCATTGGTCGAATAATCTTCTGCTGGTTTTTAAGAGAAAAGAAAAGCGAGATAGGCTCGGCTTTAATGCCCAAAGAGCTTTTGTCACTTGACGCCGTAAGTCAAAACGAAGATTACTACCATAAAATTCTTGAGCCTATCTTTTTTGAGGTTCTTAATAAACCTGTCAAAACAAGGAAAGACGATTTTGCAAAAGAACCTTTCGCGTCAGTTCCTTATCTCAATGGTGGATTATTTTCACCTCAAGATGATGATTTTTATAAACGCAGTAATGGCGATTTTCAATCACAGTTTCATAATACATTAGTTGTCCCGGATAGTTGGTTTAAGGAATTTTTCGAGACACTTGAAACATACAACTTCACGATTGATGAAAATACGAGTTTTGACGAGGAGCTTTCGATTGACCCGGAAATGTTAGGGCGCATCTTTGAAAATCTTTTAGCCGAGATCAACCCGGAAACCGGAGAGTCGGCAAGGAAAGCCACCGGAAGCTACTATACTCCACGAACCATTGTTAGTTATATGGTCGATGAAAGCCTACTTTTATACTTGAAACAACAAACGAGTATAGATGAGGGGAAATTAAGAGCAATTATAAGCTACGATTTAACTGATGATTCGGAATATCCAATTTCTCAAGAAGAAAAAGAAAAGATTATTGACGCGCTGGAAAATCTCAAATTACTTGATCCTGCCTGCGGTTCTGGTGCTTTTCCTATTGGTGCGCTTCAGAAGATTGTTTTTGTCTTGCAGCAGATTGACCCGGATGGTCAGTTGTGGTTTAGAAAACAACTCATTCGTACTTCCCCTGAACTTCGGCGTGTAATAGAGCGTGAGTTTGAAAACCAAAACTTCGATTACATTAGAAAGTTAGGGATTATCAGGGAAAACATTTATGGAATTGATATTCAACCAATAGCCACAGAAATATCACGGCTTCGATGTTTTCTTACCCTTATCGTTGATGAGCGGGTTCAGGATGAATTAGAAAACAGAGGCATTGAACCGCTTCCTAACCTTGATTTTAAGTTTGTTACCGCAAACAGCCTAATAGGACTTCCTACCTCACAAAATATAAATCAGATGGGCTTGTTTGAGGATGATGAAGGGATCAAGCAACTTAAAGAACTTCGAGATATGTTCTTCACTGCTACCGGTGTCGAGCGCGAGCAACTAAAACTTCAATTTGTGCAGGCACAAAATAGGATGTTTCAAAGAATGATTGAGGGCGGAACAAAAGGCTATGCAGATCTTACAACAAGATTATCCGGTTGGGATCCATTTAGCCACAAAGCCTCAACATGGTTTGATACAGAATGGATGTATGGCTTAAAAGACGGCTTCAATGTAATTATTACTAACCCTCCTTATATAACAATTAGAAACCAAACAATAGAAATAAGAGATTACATAAGATCTAACTTTAAGCTTTCAGGTGGAGCTGATCTGTATGTAGCGTTCATCGAAAAAAGTTTTTCCTTACTATTTCCTGATGGAGTCGCTGTTTTTATTTGTCCTAATAAGTTTTTTGGGGCAGATTATGGCAAGAAAATTAGAGCTGAACTAAATGCTGGAACAACGAAAATCTTCTCTATTTGGGATCTAAAAGATGTGAGAGTATTTGATGCGCTGATTAGTACAGTCGTAATCATTTTCAGGAAAAATTATACTGATGATTTAGTTTTTGTGAAAAATAATATCGGAGTTAGTAAATTAAATGTTTTTGACCAAAGAAACAAAATCCAAATTGAGCAAAATGACGATGACAAAAAAATCATAACAAAACTTGAACTGTTTAAGACATTAAGTAATTTTTCAAAAATAAGGACAGGGATAATGGGTTTTGAATACTGGAAAATGGAGCCAATTATCAAAGAGTCAGGCGATGGGGTTCCCTTATTGACGAATGGGAATATAGAACAATACTTCGATTTGTGGGGAAAGAAAAAAATAGACTTATACAAAAAGCACTTTCTTAATCCCAAAATAGAACTTAATCAGAAGTACTTAAATGAAAATACCATCAAACTATTTAAGCAAAAAAATAAAATAGTCGTTCGTGGTGTAGCCAAAAGACTAACTGCATGCTTGGATTTAAGAGAATCCGGCGTACTTGTCGCAGTCCATACGGTATTATCAAACGATAACAAGTTAAATTATTACTTGTTAGGTTTGATCAATAGCAATCTTCTTAACTGGTTTCATCTACATACTTATTATTCTGTTAGAATCCCGCAGGGATCATTGAAATATCCTGTTGATTGTATATCAACTTTGCCTATTCCAGACCCAGAGAGTAATAAGGACTTATTCTTTAAGATTACAGACATAGTCAAGGAAATATACAAAAGCCGTAGTATTACAGACGATGTGAAGAATGATATAGATCAGGCAGTTTATGAGCTTTATGGACTTACAGAAGAAGAAAAAAGAATTGTGGAGGGTAAGAACAATGAATAAGATTTTTTCACCATACTCACTTAGTCAAGTATTTAAGCTACTCGCGTTAGTTGGAATTTTGTGGATAGTCTATACAGTACCTAATTGGGTTGTAGCTTCAGTGAGCGTTTTTATAATTGGGACACTTATAGCTTCAGAGGCTTTTATATTGATGTTAGCAAGGTCATTAAGGAAAGAACCAACAGATGAGAATATAGTGAAATTATTCATCGCCCTTATTTTCAGGGATATGCAGCAAGCAAATAAAATCTTGGAAGACTACCGGAAAGAGAAGGAAGAACGAGTGGAAATTGAGAAAATTAAAAAAGGATCAAATGATTAGACTATCACAGGAATTAAATTAACTGTGGCACTTAATATGGATGAGAAAAATAGTTCTTACAGTATTTACATTGACAGGAGACCTCACCGTACCCTTCATGTTTTCAATGAAAAACAATTAACATTTGATCAAATAGATCAGATTATTGAATACAATCTTAGAAAGTGGGGAGGTAGATATAATTTCATTATACCTGTTAAGGGAAATACTATTAGTGATTCTCAGTGGCAATTTTTGAGAAGATACGATCCAGATTTCGTTAAATCCTATATCCCCGTAACTAAGAAGTTCGCAATAGATCTTGATACTAAAATTACTCCCCTACATGTAGTTGATGAATCAAATACTCAGCATTTTTCTCCTCGCGTCGAAAACGAAGGAATTAGCATACTTCCTACCCCACAAAATATTCGTCAAGTAAGTAATGCATTTGGGAGTGACGTTTTTATTGTGCTATTCGATATAGAAGAATGCCAAGAAGAAATTATTAAAAAATTTATTCTTCGTAATTTTGGAGTACTCGATCTGAGAGAAATGTCAAATAAGGCGCTTGAACGGTATCCCAATAAGCTTGTAATTAAAATAACTGACAAACAGTCATTCATCAACGCAATGTTGTCTTTCAATGATTTTAAGCCCTATGTTTTTCCAATTCAGTTAAGTTCTATAGGTGATTATGTTGATGATGATAGAGCAATTGACGATGAAAATAATTTCTATGTTTTTGTTGGAGACAGTCCGCAAGACCTTCTTGATTCTTGGAATAACATTTTTTACCTCCAATCATGGACAAGAACTCGTCTCCGCCAAATATGGATGCCTACTTCTATGGCTGAAGACACCGAATTGGCAGAATCCTTAAAAAAGTTTATTCATGGCAGGGCTGATCCATATGGCCATGGACAAAAGAAGGCTATTTTTTCCAGTAGAACGATTTCTGAACAAAGACTGAATACAATAGCCACCTCACTAACTGATGGAACTTGGCTTTTTAAAGAAGCAAGAGTTAAGACGGTCGAAATATATCCTAATTATTCAGATTATTTTTCCTTTGACCGAATTAAAACAGACATGGTTCATTTACGAGGGGCAGGAAAGGAAGAAAAAATAATTGTTTCTCCTCCTGCCATCGAGGAAGGTGTTATGGGAGGAGAATACTGGATGAATGATTTGTATATTCAGGTACCAGAAAAGAAAGTTGTTCCAGTAAACTTTGAAACTTGGTTACAATTACCAAGGAACAATAGCGTAGCTAATACAGTAGTATCAGGTTTAGCAAGAATAACTAAAGATGGTGTGCCAAGCGTTTTAACATCAAGGTCGAGCCAGTTTCAGCCTACTTCACAAGATTTTACTATTAAGTTTCCGGGAACTTGGGAAACTTTTGCTTCCATAATTATGAATACTGGGAAACCGTGTTTTACCAACGATGCCCGTGCAAAGCATATTAAACCCTACAAATATGATATTGCTGTATCAAGCGCAGGTAAACACATACATGGGTTTCTTGAAGTTTTTGGAAGCTTAGAAGGTACCTATCAGGTTTTTGAGGAAAGACATTGGAGAATCTTTTTTGATCTTATGGCAAATGTTTCTCAAGAGAAAGAAGAAAAAAGACTTGATGCCATAAAAACTCGATTACAAAAAAAGGTCGCGTCAATGGCTAGTGACCCTATAACTCTCACAAGTGGACAGTTTGTTGAATGGCTTTCTCGTGAGCTACAAAAAACAGCGAAAATGTATATCGCTGCCAATCCGAAAGCTGTCTCTTTTGGTGTGTTAAAAAGAATAGCAAGGGGTGAATTGTTAGATTTTAATTCTCGCAATCCTACAAACAAGTCTAAGTACTCCAAGAAAAGTACAGTTGAGGCGTTGAGTCGGTTAACTGATTCTGGGGCAGTGCTTATTGGCTATGAGTTAATATGTCCCTCCTGTCTTAATAGAGAATGGAGGGCGTTAAACGAAGTTGATCAGTTAATTGAATGTCGAGGGTGTGGGTATGAATATGCTTTTTTTCCTGAAACTGAGATCAAATACAAACTCAATTCGATTATAGAAAATGGAGTAAGGATTCGCGGAGTTGTTCCAGTAGTGTTAGCTTTAGGAAGCTTGTTTAGGGATGCAAGACACTACTTTGATTTCTTACCTCCCGCTGATATTTATAAAAAGAAAAAACACTTAACCGATTTGGATATCTGCTGCATAATAGACGGTAAGTTTATCATTGGCGAAGTTAAGGCTCAACAAGACTTATTTCATCCGTCAGACTTTCAAAAGATAACGGCATTAGCTAAAGAGATCCACCCAGATAAGCTAATTTTCTGCTCTCTGGATAAGAGCATTCCCCAGAGAAGAAAAGATGATGTTGAAAGAGTAAAAACTGAGTTGGTACCATATGGTGTTGATGTTGAGTGGTTATATTTTGACCCATGGCTATTTGAATCAAGCCCTATTTATTAACATCTTTTATGATATAAAACAAAAATGGAACCTGGTTAAAAATAATTTAAAAGTATTACAGTAATATTAAAATAATTAAATTATCGCGATCAAAAATAGAATTATTATTTGAATGTCCCCGTTGTTTCTGAAACGATATAAAAAATAATATGGCTAAGAGTAAAAGAATGAAAATAAACAATCAAAAATCACAAATCATTATTTATAAAACCGAAGACGGGCAAACAAAAATTGATGTGCGTTTTGACGGAGATACGGTGTGGCTTACTCAAAATGCTTTAGCAGAACTGTTTCAAACAACAAAAAATAATATTAGCCTGCATGTAAAAAATATTTTTGGAGAAGGCGAGTTAGTTCAAAATGCAACTGTTAAGAATTACTTAACAGTTCAAAAAGAAGGTGAGCGTGAGGTTTCGCGAAATTTAGAATACTATAATTTGGATTTGATCATTTCTATAGGTTACCGTGTCAAAAGCTCTATTGCTACTTCGTTTCGTCAGTGGGCAACAGCGCGCTTGCGCGAATATATTGTCAAAGGGTTTGTATTGGATGATGAGCGATTAAAAAATCCTGATTTGCCGTTTGATTATTTTGAAGATTTGACGCGACGAATCGCGGACATTCGCACTTCTGAAAAACGATTTTATAGGAAAATTACTGATATTTATGCCACCAGCGTGGACTATGACCCGACCGACGAACAAAGCATTCTATTTTTTAAAACAGTGCAAAACAAAGTCCATTACGCGATTACAGGAAGTACAGCTGCGGAAATAGTTGCCAGTAGAGTGAATAGCAAAAAACCAAACATAGGATTAACAAACTTTAGAGGAAATAAACCAATAAAAGAAGAGGTGGTGATTGCCAAAAATTACTTGAACGAGCAAGAGCTTCTTGTGTTAAATAATCTTGTCGAGCAGTATCTTGTGTTTGCTGAGGGACAGGCAATTCAGAGGGTGCCAATGTATATGAAAGATTGGATTGATAAGCTGAATAGTTTTTTGCAGATCAATAACAAAGAAATCTTAAAAGACGCCGGCAAAATTTCGCACGAACTGGCAAAAGAATTGGCAGAAAAAGAATATGATGTTTATTACAAAAACAGTTTAAAAAATCTAAGTAAGGCGGATAAGGATTTTGAGTCTTTTGCAAATAAAGCAGTTAAGCTGGTTAGTAAAAGTAAAAAAAGAAAATAATATGTTAGATCAAACTATCTCAATTTTGAACCAAATGATTAAATTATCGAGGTCTAAATTAGAATTACTATTTGATTGTCCCCGTTGTTTTTGGTGAAATATAAAAAATACTATGAAAAAGCAGCAACAAAAAACAACCTACTTCTTTGTGGATGAATCAGGGGATCCAACTTTTTATGATAAACGTGGCAGGTTGATTGTGGGAATGGAAGGTGTTTCTAAGATTTTGATACTGGGGTTTATAAAAGTTGAGGACCCAAAGTCTATACGTCAAGAGCTATCTAAGCTTCAGAAGAAGTTATCAAAAGATAAATACTTGCAGGGAATTCCTTCACTTCAAAAAAGCCTACTAGCTTTTCATGCCAAAGACGACTCCCCAGAAGTAAGAGAGGCTG
>CAZAJT010000012.1:15802-22530 GCA_964485585.1 uncultured Gammaproteobacteria bacterium | reverse complement strand
ACCCAGACACCATCAAAGAAGCCACCGTAGGCGATTACGTGGGCTTTGAAGGGCTGGTTGTCGGCCCTAAGACCAGATACCAAGTCCTTGTCATTAAAGACGGAAAACCCCTCTCTTTCTCGACATGGCCACCCACAGAGGAAAATATCGCAATTACAGAGAAGATACTGTCCACAATAAGCTTCCACTAAAATCACCCTAAAGTTTAACAAGCTCCATGAGCTCTTCTTCTCGCTCATAAGCCTTGAGCCTTCCAGAGACGATGCCAAGTCGGTTGTGGATCCCTTCACTCATGAGTCGCCAATTGGTGTCTTCCAGTGCAGCCTTAATAAGTTTCTTTAGAGTGTTGGTGCTGTCATACTCCTTCCGGTCATCCTTACTATCAGTGGCAGTAAAGTCAATAATAACGTATTTACCCATCTCTGGCTTCCCAAACTCCAGATCAATGTACCCTTCCTTGGCTATTGATTTAGTAACAAGCTCTTTAAGTTGATTTAGCTTGACCTGTTTTAACTGTTTGACCTTCTGATAAATAGGGTCTTTTTCTTTTTTCTCTTGTTCTTTCCATTCTTTTACCAGAGCTGCTATGCCATCCAAGTTGGCAACTGCCTTGGGTCCCTCTTCATCATTAAGGCAGAAGTCCTCACGACACTCCTGAAATAATTTTTGTTTACGTTCTTCTTCTTTTTGTTGTTCCTCACGTCTCTTTTTGGAGTCGAATACATCCACCTCTTTAAAATCACAGTTGGGACAGAAAGTAGTAATGGTTAATGTCTCGCCCTTTTTCTTATACTTAGTCTGGAGTTCAACCTGACACTTTTTACATTTGGGCTTTTCATAATCCCAAGGAGAGCCATCTTCATAGAAGATCTGGCGTTTTTTGCACTTCAAGCACTCAAACATAAAGGAGACTCGGGGCGCTTTGTCATAAGCATCGTGCAGAGTCTTCTCCATAACCTTTGTAGAAGAGTGGCACTTATCACATAGGACATTTTCAGGAGGCTTCGCATTGTCGAGTTTCTCTTGTCGAACACGATCCGCTTCCATCCACTCGGCTATGGTATCTTTTTTATGGCGATAGCGTTGAATTTTGAGAGTGTTAACAAAGTAGCTACAGCACTTGTGGACTTCATTATCAAAGTTGGTCTCTGGCTCTTTAGTTTTTAATTCCCCCCGATGTTGCTCCATGCCCTTGCGCAGGCGCCAATACCAATCGAGACATTCTTCGATGGTGTGAAGGTCATAAAGATCTTCGTAATACGAATGAGCCTTGAGATATCTGTACATGTGTTTTTAAGTCCATATTTAGTGTATTACTCAAGTTTCCTAATGTTCCAATTACCGCTATTCTCGGACTTCCAAGTAATCCATATTTCCTCAAAGAAACGATCAAAGTAATGATCTATTTTAAAGGGAATATATTTATTCATAAAAGTATCAACATCTGAATCAGTAAGCAATGGACTATGAAGATTGCAAAGCAAAACAATTTTACCTGTAAAACCATCATAATTTCCATTGTTTAACTTTTCTAGTTTTGTAGCTATCTCTAGTGTTAAATTTTCGAAGGTTAAAAGCTGAAGCTCTGGTTTGGCATGACTATCTTTTCCACGAGCGACGCCCCATATCTTGCGAGCTTGGTAAGAATTGTCGTAAGCACCCACTAACTCGACTGCTATGTCATTACTGCAGATACCATCAGGTTCTTTTTTGTTGGGATCACCAAGTCTCAAAAAAGAAAGATCGGTCTTATTTAAATTGTTATAAAGAGTGAGGAAGCGAATAGTTGACGCCTCTTCGTGAGAGTCTTTAATTTTATTGTTCATAATGATTAATTCTGCTATTCATAAAACCAAAGGAAGTCTGGGTCAACCTCTTTTATTTCTGGATCCCAAAGCAACCACCGGCCATCTATTTCTTTGACATCCCAATACCCCTCAAAGTATTTATAAACAATCTCCTCGTCAACAAAGTCCTTAGTAGAGAGTTTGATGATTACTCGATTTTCAACTTTGGGATCACTCTCAATTTTTATAACACTAGTGTCCAATAGTGGCTCATAACCCTGTTTCCAATAGTCGAAATCGTAGCCCTTCCTGAAATTGTCTGACAGTAAGTCAAACGCCTTCTCCAACTTGCGTGCCTTGAGGTAATTATAGAACGCTCTGACCGCTTCTAAGGGGCTTTCATCGGGCTTAAAGTCGATCTTCTGTACATCAGCCAAAGGATCATCTGAGGTCGCCATTTCAAGCCATTTTTGTTTAATAGAGTCAGCCGATATTCCCAGTCCTAATCCGGACAAACCAGCGGTGTTTATGCCAACTACTTCGCCGCAGATATTGATCATTGGGCCACCACTCACTCCAGGGTTAAGGGTTGTATCAGTCTGAAGATACTCAATGCCAACGTCTTTAGATCTTCTTCGGCCGGATAGAGAACCTTTATTAACCGATGCTTCTCCACTGAGTTGACCGCCTAACGGATAACCAATAGCGAGCAACTCTTCAGCAGGGTCTAGTTCGGTTGGCTCTCCCCAAGAAATAACAGGCAACTCTTTACCAATCTTGATAATGGCAAGGTCGGCATTTTTATCAGCCATCAAGACTTCGGCCGTTTCAAAGGAATTGTCAGGTAAAACAACTTTTGGTGTTGGTTCAAATTCGATAACATGGAAATTGGTTAGAATTAACCCACCTGATTTAATGGCAAACCCAGATCCTTCAGCTTCACCACCAATAATTCGAACAACAGATTGACGGATTTTTTCAATAGAGTCTTTTTCCTTACAATCAATCTTTTCCGCACCACCAAGCTTCATTTCAACTTTTTCTAGGCGTCCATTGATTTCACTGAGTTGTTTATTTGTGTAGATTAAGCCGAAAAACAAAGCGAGGAGAATAAAAAGCCTGATAAATACTGTAATAAATTTCATTTATTTGATTTTTCAATTTGATTTTGCTCTTCATCGGAAGTTACATCTTCCAGATCTTCAAGTTTTGACTTTAAACCATCACGATTGCTCATAAACAATTTTCCTTAATACTTCCAATATCCTAACCATAGCAAGCGTGTCGAGAGTGCAGTAGGTACTTAGATCCGATAGAATCTTTTCTTTCTGTTCTGGATTCTTGCTCATAAGGATTGTTTCTGTCCACACTCGACGAGCTAATAACCCATCGGACACTTCTAGGTCTTTGTATGTTAACTCAGGTATTAAAGCGGGTAACACCTTCTTGACGGAAGCACTACCAAAAAAATCCTTGTCCACAAACCACATCTTGGCAAAAGGAATCATTAAATCATCAACTCGTTCATTCACTGCCTCTAAGAATTCTGTGTACTCAGAATAAAACTTCGCCATCCTTTGATTACAACCTTTTTCATAACTCATGTTCCAGGTTAGGATAGTCCCTGAGTCGCCAATATCGGCTCTAAGCTGTTCCAGTAACCCTAACATAGGGTTGGTAGCCTTAGTGTGCAAGTACTCTAGATGCCTAACTTCAGCTTCAGGAGAGTCTTGTACATGGAGAGAATACTGGAAAGGATAATCTTGGTATGGACTACCGCCATTAAAGTAGGGAATGGCCGAAGATAAAGTTTCATAATCAAAAAAGTACAATGGATACGTAAAACTCTCCAGAAACCCCTTAATTTTGTCTTTGTTGATCACTCTTTGATTGCTTCTGCTGGTTTGGATTTGGGCTAATTGTTTAGGTCGCAAGGCTAACTCATCGGGAACATCACTTATCAAACTAACACCTTTATCCTCAAGTTCTCCAATTTGTTTGGGAGATGGATAGCTTAAGTGATAAATGCTGTAAGAATCCAAATTCGGCTTTAAGTTAAAATAAATCCCCATCCAATCTTCAAACCAAGAAGTTCCAACTACTTCTAGTTGATTAGTAAATCTTGGGGAGATGTCTGGAATTGCTCTCAAGAACAACACCTGCTTAGCTTTATTAATTTGAGATTCCGTAATACCAGCCAATAATTTAACAGCCCCAGTGACATCAGTTTTTTCTGTGATAGCTTTTGGATCGATGGCACCTTCCCTGACATATTCTTTGTTAAGGTGAATGACGGCAATGTTATTTATCTTAAAACCCGCCTTATGGAGTACTAGTAATTGAAAGGCCAGATCGTATTCATGCTCTGGTTTAACCTTGGTGCTGGATTTAATCTCAATCAGATCATATATTCCATCACCGACTCGATCCAATACATCCACAATACAGGTTAGCCCCTCTACCTCAAATCTGCCCTGAAAAATAGTCTTAGCACCACCATCCAATATATCCCTCGTTCTTTTAGTTAAGGTGTTGTACTCATCGTAGTTATTAAATCCCAGGCTCACACCCTCTGGGAAAAGCTTTTCGGCATACTTTTCAAACTCATGTCCTGTATCAAAAATAGCTTGGGTGTTTTCGTCAATTTCAGGTAGTCGGTACTTATCAAATTTCTTCAGCCACAACCATGCTGGATGACGAAGAAAAAGCATGTAGTCGGATTTTGAAAGTATCATATACGTCTTAATTTAGTAATAGTTTGTTGCATTGTGATATATATTTTAGCCGAGGGTTTTCTTAATAGAAATTTCAGCCTTCTCCATTTCAAGCTTATAGCTAGGTTTAGCCTTTCCTTCAGGAGTTTCTAACTCCGTAATTTTTCCTGCAATAGTTTGTGTAAAACCCGGCATTATGTACGGCCTACCAAATAAATAAATTTCTGGCGGAGTTTGAGTCATACTCATGTATTTGTCTTTCTCCACATGCTCAGGTGGTCTCTTTTGAAGCGTGAAGGATAAAGTGATTTTTTGCACGATCTTGCCTTGAGTTAGTATGCGGTGAACCCAAAAAACATTTGTTATGTCATCTCTAGTCAAAGTGTCAGGTAAGGGAAAAGCAATCTGGGTACCACTAGTTTGCTCAATTTCAGCAAGTGCCTTAGCAAATCTATATTGATCTTCGGTAACTAGAGAAGGAACATTGATGCTACCTCCAAAAAGCTTGTGCTTGAAACCATCATGATCTGTAACACTGATGGCTAGCTCTTTTGTGTTGCGTATAAAATCTAACATTCGAAGATGTTGAGAGGCGTTCGCCATAAAGTCTGGATTCACACCAAAAATGAATTTTGCCGACACCTCACCCATCTTAAGGCTGAGGCGAATGCTAAGAGGTTGGCCGTCAACACTCTGAATAATAAAAGCGCCATCTTCTGCCCATATATCGACACGATGCTCCAATTCACTCTCTCCATTATTTAACGAAACAATCTGTCTATTCTTAGACTGACCAATACTGACACTTGTTTTACCACCACTTTTATTGCTATCAACAAGCTGGGTACCAATAACAACTTCAAATGAATCTATATACTCACTACTTAAGTCAACCGATCCCTTGCCATCCTGTACAGCTTTCCGAAATGCTTCGTATTTTTCTATGCCATCCTTAGTTTTTGTAGAAAACTTCGTCCGCAAATTGATCCTAGGAGCGAGTTCTGGCTTGTAGTTTCTATTTGGAAAGTAATCAATACTTTTCCCATCAGAAGTTTCAATTGAGAATACCGTCCCAGGAGTAAGGACAGTCCCTTTCCGAAATGCCCAATCAAAGCCCTCCAACTCATACATTTTTCTCTCAATCTCGTTTATATGTTTGACACCGGCACTCAAAGTTTTGTCAGTCTTTAGATTCAGAAGCGCCTCTCTAGCCAGCTGAATCTTTGCCTCCTCAAAATAGGCGTAAAGACCTTGGTATTTCATACGACTCAAGAGGTTCTTCTTAACGTCAATGTGGAGGGTGATAGATGGGTTTTCCGCCTGATTGTCTTCCAGAAGTCTCTGCTCAAGGGCAACTCTAGCATCTACACTTGTTTGGATGGGATACCAGAATACTCGTTTGCTTTTGTTATCAACAACAATTAAAACGGCAGGGTCCTTGACCTTCTTGATGAGAAAATAAGCCGAATCCAAATCAAGAGAATAGCTTAAAATCTGTCTCTTATTGATATACTTAGCCTCACCTTTACTTTTTAATTGTGCTTTGAGGAATTCACCTTCATGCTCTTTGTTTTTGAAAACCTGCATGTGCCCATCAATTCCGAAGTCCTCGCTTTCCCAACTAAAAACCATACTGAATTTTTTCGAGTTCGGCAATGCAGATTCAAAAGTCAGACGGCCGTCTTTATCTATAATCTGCTGAATACTTCTTTTTTTTCCATACATAGCTGCAAGTTAACTTTCAATTATTTTTATTTCATCCTGAGAAATTCCGTATAATTCATAAACCATTTCAGAAATTTGTTTTTCTAATTCTTTAACTTTGTTCTGGCTTCCCAAATCATGCAAATAATCATTTTGACCTGTTAAGTCCATTATTTTATTCACTAGCTCAACAAATAGTTTTTGCTCAGATCCGTTCATACTTTTAATTGGTAATCCACCTACAGTTTCTATGTCTGTCTGAGCCATAGTCCTACCGGACTCCAATGAAATAGTCCTGTAGTACCAATCCATTAAACTAGAATTGAGGATCGCAGTAACATACTTGAGGTCATAGCTCTCTGAAATGCGATTACCGATATGTACGTTGTTGAGTGCTAGTAAACCACTGTCATCATATGCACAGATTATTGAATCACCAGTTTGTCTCATAAATATTTTTGGAGAAAAATAGTCAACTGATTCATAACCACTTTTAATCTTCGACTTGTCATAAAGCAAAAAG
>CAZAJT010000012.1:0-15792 GCA_964485585.1 uncultured Gammaproteobacteria bacterium | reverse complement strand
CTTCTGGTTTGACAACAAACTTTTTAATTTCACCTCCAGAAATTATTCCCTTCTTCCATTTCTCGGATTCTTGAACCGAACTAGTAATGTTTTCTTGACCATTTTTACTTATAAGCCCGCTACTGAAATTGACAATGGAGCTTAAATCGACACAATCCTTTTCAACCTTTTGCACCAACCTCATGGTTGGATCATCAAAAAATAGTCTGAATCTACTATGCTTAAGTCTTTTGAAATAAGTTTGAGGATAGCTAAACTCCTTATAAGTTTTATCTGCGATTTGATTATTGTTCTGAATGTACCTAGCATCCAGTTCATGATTCCCATCAACTATCTGCTTCTTTTGGAAAGTGTAAACAATAGAATAGCCAACAGTTGCTTCAAAAATTTTGTATGGCATCCAAGAAAGGTGAACAATTTCGCAATTGTTTAGAATTTGAGCTCTTACTTTAGAAAAATACCTACCAAGAAGGAAGCTGTCAGGAACAATATATGTTTGTATGCCGCCATCAACTTTAGAAAGTTGAATGGCTTTATCCATAAAAATAGCGTAGATACTTATCTTATATTCGGCAGAGTGTGGGAATAGAGTAACTAGAACTTTTCTTTCCTCCGGCGTCATTTTTTGGGTACCCCTCAATCCATAGCTAATATAGGGAGGATTAGCTATTACGATATCGAAGCCATCGTCAATTCCAAACATCCATTCTGGATCGAACCATGTCGCGGCTTTGTTGGTAAATGGATCCCAGCTTGTAAGCGTCGTCGTTAAATCAGCATGGCCCCGTCTTCCTTCGTTAATGAGCCTCTGAAACATTTTATTTTGTGCCTGCACAAACTGAAGCTTCAATGCGTCACGTTCAGATCCTGAAGCATTAAAAAACATCTCTCTAACTTCTTTTAATTCTGAAATGCCCTCATTGTCTTCAAACAATCCAGCTTGGGTTGCCTTTCCAGTTGTAGGAAGTCCGATTAGACTGTTGGCCGTAACAAACTTAAAATCAAGATTTGGCAATGGTTCAACACCTCGGTTCTCTAGAGAATCATCAATTCTTTCATCAACGACAAGTGTAAGGAAACATCTAAGGCGCGAGATCTCTGTAGCAATAGGTTGAATATCAATCCCGTAAATATTCTCTCGAATCACACCTAGTTTGCGAATATAGTCAAAGTTTTTATGAGAGAATTCTCTCTCAATTACTCTACGAATTTCAGGAGATGTACTCTTTAATTGTTTCCTAAACCATAATTGGCCCTCTGGATCCACCTGTTGCAGAATAAAAACTATTTTCTGCAGAGCACCTATCGGAAATGCTCCAGATCCGCATGCGGGGTCAAGAATCTTAATTGATCCTAATTCTTCCGTGATCTTTTCTTTTTCTTCATCATTTAGGGGGTTAGTATTATCGTCTTCCAAATCATAGCTTATCAATGAGTGTAACTTGCCTTCAGCTATATGTGTTTTATCCTTAAGATAGAGATATAAGCTTTCATCAATCATATAGTCGACAATTACTCTTGGGGTATAGTAACTGCCAGTACTTTTTCTTGCCGATTCACCAGTCTCTGGATTAATCTCAGCAAGCAAGTTTTCAAATATTCTTCCCAACATCTCAGGATCAATAGACAACTCTTCATCAAAACTCGTATTTTCATCAATGGTAAAGTTGTATGTTTCCAAAACTTCAAAAAGGGATTTCAACCATTCATCAGGTATAACCACGAGATTGTGGTTAATAGCTTGCTTGTTTTCGTTGTAGTTAAAGAAGTCGTCTTCGTGAGGTGAGAATAAACCACCATTGAGATAAGGGATAGCTGAAAATAAATCGTTAACAAATGACTCTTTGCGAGATTTAACTGGCCTATTTAAGATTTCAAAAAAGATTGGTTCAAGAATATGATGATAATAATCACCGTCACTCACAGCGGCTGACGAAAGAAGCTCTTTTGGCATGAGTGAGTGACCAGCGATACTGCGTTTTTCTCTTAGAAACCAGCAGAAAATAATACGACCAATTAATCGAACTGCAAATTCGAGGCTAATTTGACTATGATCCTTAACAGAAGGAAGTCTAAGTAGGGATTCAAATGATTTTTTCGATCTTCCCTGAGCAAGAGTTCCACCAACAAGCCTTGTAAAAGCGTGAGAAATTTCTTTATAAAACTCCTTATTCACAACTTCTAGAGAGAAACGGCTTCTTAGATCATTAAAATCAACAACCTTTCCTTTACCTAACAAGAACTGATGCGGTGTTTTAACTTTGGATTTAGGACCAAGAATGTATGATTGTCGTCTGGGGTTAGAGAGTTTAGTGATTATTTTCCCCTCACTCCAAACAGGGGTACTGGTAAGTAATGAAAGGCGCCAGTGGGGAATATCTTTACCATAATATGCGATGAGTGCGTTGGGAGTGCCATAGTTTTTAAGTAAGGCAAAGCTTTCTGTTGCAAGACCAACCTTCCTTCTTGATGGATCTATATTTGTTTCTATTAGATAAACCCTGACACCGAGTGAAGACTCACCTAGTGTTTGAATTGATTCAACACCCGAAAGGCCGCCCGGAACATCAACTTTGCGAATATCTTTAGAAAATTCTGGTAAAAATTCATCAATCCAATCTATAAATTCTTGCTGATTAAAATTATCGTTTAGTTTCATACGCGTAACTCCTCAGAAAGGACAATTAATTCAGATAGTCCTTCTAGTTGATCAACCCGCTTGAGACTTGTGGCAATCGTCTGTTTCGAGACTATTGCTTGCAGATCCTTGTAAGATTGATGCAAGTCAGACATATTAACTCGTCCAATCTGTTTGTATTGTCCCTCACTCAAGTCGTCATACTCCTTGATAACCTTTACTAGATCCAAAGCATAGTCTTTGGCTGGAGGGAAATTGTCGATAAGAATTTGAAGTGGTTGTAATGCTTTAGCTCGATTTCCACTAATCCTTGGTAGTTTGTGTTTCTCGAATAGTTTGTCGCGGATAAGCAGAAAGAGCTCGTTAAAGCTTGTGTCCGGCGATTTTCCTTCTTCATCAGGCTTGGCGGCGAAAAGTGGGAGCACCTTCTCTGCGGCAACGATTTGAGGCTCTAGTTCATCACCCTCTTTAATCGCAAATACGGCATGGTTACCTTTCTTGCCGAAGGCAATACCACCATTAAGCGATTGCCCCACTCTGAGGACTCTACTTCTAGGACGAATGTTAACTGCTTCCTCGATTATTTCGTTTGAAGTTTGATCATAGACTTCTCGATGAATCGCGTCCCAAGATTCAAACTCAGCTTCACTATTGGCTTTGTTGTATTCTTCTTTAAAGAAACTCTTAAGTTCCTCATCTCCGGTTAGGGTTTTTGTATCGCTTCCGACTACAGCATTTATTAATGTCATTTTAAGTGTGCTAATTTGTTGAATCCTGGTTTCTGCTTCACCAATGGTTGTAGGGAAAAAGTTGTATACAAAAAGAGAGTCGAACACCTTTTTGTTTATACGGTTAATACGACCGATACGTTGTATTACTCTGGTCGGATTAAAGGGAATATCGTAATTAAAAATAACGCCTGCTCTGTGAAGGTTGTATCCTTCGCTTAGTGCGTCAGTTGCCACCAACACGTCATAATCGTTTGCTTGTAAATCTAGCTTAACACCAGCATCAAAGTTAGCCCTCAACAGATCTCTATTTGCCTTCGAAGCATCTTTGGCTGTGTATTTATAAACTCGTTTAATACCAGCTTTTTTGATTGCCTCTCCGAGGTAATCAACCGTATCTGCATAAGCTGAAAAAATAACAATTTTTCTTGATGGGTTATCACGCAAAAGCCTTTCAATATTTTCAACTAAACAATCAAGTTTTGGATCAATGTCAGCAACAATTTTGTTAGGCCCAAACCACTGATCTCTTATGGAAAGTAGGACTTGAGTGTCAGCCTCGACTTCTTCGATGAACTCTTGTTTTAACCAATCTTTCTCAACAAATAATAATTTATATTTAGAATCGTTCTCAGTATTGAATTGATCTACAAATTCAGTAGAAAGATCGTCGCCAGCATCGGTTATAAAAGTGTCTGGATCTGGAATCCTCCCTTTCTTTAAAATTGGCACTTTCCCTTGGTCATGATACCAACGAGCAATCATTTGATTGGAGTCAATCATGTTTTGCAGAGTAATCCTGAACGCTTCTTTAGAACTTTCAAAACGCATAACGAGCAACCGTTTCATGAAAGATGCCAAGTTACTTTGAGCTGTCTGCAAGTCAACGTCATCCAAATACGCACCGTACTTCTCTTTGAACTCGTCACGCTTATCTTCGGAGATATAGGTAACAGGCTTATACCGCGCACCTTCAAAACCATGATCTTCATTCGTAATTGTTTCTAAAGTATGAAGATATAGATCGAATAATTCCCCAAGCTCATACTCCAATAGATCCGGACCTTCAACCTTCGCGAAAGCAATACCTTGTTTGATAAGGTTGTTTCGATAACGAGAAATAGTTTGTAAATCAAGTCTGGATCTGCGAACGATAACAGGCTCTATAAGCCTTCTCAGCTCCTGTGCTATTTCTTTTGCTTCCTCACCAATCTCTTCGGGGGTTAGCTTATTTCCACGCATACTTGAGCGCAATTTTTTATATCTATCAATTAACTCTCGGAATCTTAATGAGAGATTATCGACTGAACGAATAGTTGACTGACCAGGTGTTTGAAATAGCTTAATCAAAGCAAAAACATCCTTTGGATCGTTATTAAAAGGTGTGGCAGTTAAAACGACAACCTTATTACTTGCGTTACTTCTAGTTAGAGAGTGAAGCAACGTATAGTCATCAGTTAGTTCGTTTCGATATCTATGCGCTTCATCAATAATAAGGAGTACTGGTCCAGTCACCTGATCTAAGCACCAACGATAAGCTTCTTCGATTTTCCCCGAACTAAATATTTTGGTTCCAGGCAATCTAAAATGTGCTTGATACTCTTCCCATTGGGTAATTAAATGAGGAGGACTAATAATTACAACGTGGATATGCTCCTTTTGAGCAATATTGTAGGCAATAGCCGAGGCGATAATACTTTTCCCTAGCCCAACAACATCAGCAATAATAACTCCTCCGTACTGGTTTATACGATCGATACCCATTCTGATAGCGTCTAGCTGGTACTCCAAATCAAGGAATGACTCATCAGTGATTGTTCCAGGAGTCTCGATATCAGTACTACGATCTTTTCCAAACAATTCATGCAGAACACGTATGTATACCAGATAAGGGCTAATGACAGCGTTTATCCATAACTTCTTGACCACATCTTTAAACTCATCATTATTTTCGGGTGTTGCGATATCAATGTTCTGAGCATCGCTCCACATTGAGTCGAATTTGGTACAACCATCAAGGAATACTTGCTTGTCTCTTGAGGAATCATTCAATTCACCTTGCTCAATAAGTCCATTGTATGTCAAGTTACTGGAGCCCAAGAACCTTGTGCCTGGGAAGTCTCCACCCTGATCAAATTCAGTAGAGTTGTGAACTAGATACATTTTTCCATGTTCGTCGGTATTAGTGAGTTTAATTTCAAGCGATCCGTCAATAATTTTTTGTTCGAAAATCTTGTAGGCTTGTTGTGATTCTGGGTCATCAAACACCTGAGACTCGTTAAATAGCTTTGAGAAGCCTTCAAAATATTTGGACTTTTGCTCGGTTCTGGAAATAAAAGTATCCCAAGATTGGAAGCGCTCTAGGTCAACAGGCTTTCCTGTTTTCTGTTGCATCGAGATAATATTTGGTACCGCTTTTGGATCTATTTGTTTTCCGACAAGAATTCTAACTTTTTTATCCTTGAAATGAGTGGCGAGAAGTTCAAAACCAGAAAAATAAAAGTAACCTACTTGAATGTCAATTCTGTCAGAAGTAGAAAGCGCATTGATAAGCGCTTGGTGCATTGTTTGGTTTTGATTATCGATTAGTGCCATATTTATTTACTCTTTGTATTGATGAATTTTTCGATATCTTCCTTTTTATAACGTCTCACCCTTTTTACCCCGATTCTCACAGCCGTAAGCACACCTTTTTTATCCCACAACCTAAGCGTATTAGGATGGACTTTCAGTATTCCTGCCGCCTCACCCAGCGTTAATAGTTCTTCCATAGGTTTACTTACCATTAGATACTAATAGAATACATAATATTTAACTTTATTTCAACACTTCCATTATAACTTTAATCAGGCAGTTTCAGGTAACTACATTAAAGAACTAGCGTTTTAAGGCTTAATTTTATAGCCTAAAAGCATAAATTAACCGCCTAACGAATCTATCGGGGCTTAAGTTTCTCTATTTACCAGAAGTAGACGAACCTAAGCCCATTTTTGTTGCCTAAAACCAGTATGCCAAAACTAGAAGTAAAAGAAGTAAAAATCACATCAACAGTTAGGTATCAACCTTCAGAGCGTGATACGGAGCTCTTAACCAAGTGGAAAGCTCGTTTTAAGCGTGCAAAAGAGTTTCGTGAGCCATATCAGGCTAAATGGCTACGGATGTATCGTCTCTATAGAGCGTACCAACACAAGCAAAACTATGCCTACAACACTCGCTTAATGCCTCCTATTGCCTTTGAAATTGTAAAGACTGTAGTTTCCAGGCTTGCTACAGCCAAACGAAAGACTCGTGTCATTCCCAGAGATAAAACTGATATTGAATCAACGGCTCTGGGATCTTGGAGCGACTTGGTAAATTATGACTTTGACATTATCGAACTAGCCAAGAAGCTGCCCAACTGGATTGAATCTTCGGTTTTGTATGGTAATGGAATTGTAAAGCTGGCTTGGAAAATGGTAAATCGAAAAAGATCTGATGGAACCGTTAAGACTATTTATGACGATCCCACGATGATCCTTTGTGATTTGTGGGACTTTCTACCGGCTCCTGAAACAGAGGATTTGCAGGATGGCTGCCCTTGGCTTATTCATAGAATCGTCAAGGCAAAAGAAAAAATCTCCAAAGAGGAAGAAAATCGAGGCGACAACAAGATTTATAAAAATCTCGATTTTTGTGAACCAAAAATAGTTGAGGATTGGAAGAAAGAACGCTACGAAATCAATACCAAGAAGATGTCTCAAATTGACGGTGATATCAAAAAAACCGAGACTGGCGAACAAAAAGTACTCCCAGTCAAAAACGATCAGGAGAAACAACTCGAACTTTGGGAGTGTTGGGATTATGAAGAAGACCAACTTGTCGTTATTGCGAATGGTGAAGTAGTCATCAGAGATGATGAGAATCCTTACCTTGATATTAACAACGGCCATATTTTTGTAGACCTTCCTGATATGTCGCTGCTTTGGGAGTTCTGGGCAACTGGTCATGTCGAACCAGTTGAGAGCACCATCATGGAAATTGCTGATCTTCGCAATCAGCGTATGGACGATGTGATCTTAATGCTCGACCCTGTGGTTAAAATCCGTAAGGATACTGGTATTACCAAAAACGACATCATTTTCTCTCCTGGTGCAGTATGGGAACTGAGGAAGATGGATGACGTAGTAATTGAGCGACCACCAGATATCAGCCTCATGGGTGTTAATGAAGATAGGCTCTTGCGAGATGAAATTTCAAGGACACTTGCTCTTGGCGAGTATCTGCAGGGTTTACCTCAATCCTCAAGTGAGCCTCTTGGGAAAGTGGCTATGCTTCTGGGTCAAAGCAATCTCAGATTAAGCATGAATGCCCAGAACATATCCAACGCCCTTACTACGGTTGCCAATATCTTAATTCAGTTAAACCGAGAGTTTATCGGTGAAGACAAGCTGTACCGCATTGTCGGTAACATTGTTGATTTCAAAGAATTTAAGTCTGAAGACAAGAAGGTCCAGGTTGATGCTATTGTCGAAGTTGAGCCTGTAATCCCACCAGATAAACAAGCCAGACTTAACCAAATACTACTCTTGTACGACAAACTCATTGCCCAAGACAAGCCTGATCCAAACAACCCAGCAGATGTAAAACACTGGCTAATTCGCAAGCGAGCTCTCCAGAAAATGATTTTAGAGGAGCTAGATCTGGATCAGTATGTCGATATCCTACTTGGTCCCGAATTAGTGCAAAAACAAGAAGAAACGACCATAACCCCATCAAATGGGGAGCCCGTAACCCGTGTAGCGCCTTCTGACGACAGTTTACCGCCCGAAGCGGGTAGTTCATCACCTGTTGCCAATAAAAACAAAATACGAGAGCTTATTGGCAAGATTCCAGGGTTAGGAAAAATGCTCAACGCCTAGAGGTATCTAGCCTAATCTCACATCTAGCACAAACGACTCCACCCTAAACGAGGTTTTTTGGGAAAGTTCTCGCGCCTGCTTCTCAAATTGATTTCTAGCATCGGCAATCCCAATGGTGGGAACCTTCTGATTTTTATGATCGGTCCAGGCGTTACACACAAACCATCCGATTAAATAAATTCCATGCCGGCATCCATCGGCAGAAAGGTATTGTCCAACCAGCTGAGACTCCATTGCCGTATCAAGATCCGGATGCCAACACCCCTTAGTCTCGATAGTAACCTTTATCGCATTCCCGGTTGGCCGACCTAAATGGTCTCTGCCGTAAACACTGATGTGAATATCAGTTTTATTTCCACGCTTAATCTCTACCTCACGGTTAACAATAATACCTCTAGTTTTCAGGTCTTCCTCTAAATGCACTTTTACATAGTCGGAAAGACGATTTTCATCTTTAGGCCTTTTTTCATTCCACAAATTGATTGCTTGCGGATGTTCCCCTCCCTGGAATTTCCCCTCCAATCTTTTTAGTGACTCCAAAACAATATCCATAAGCTCATCAGGACTATTCACTAATCGCAGTTCGTGATTCTCGACTAATTTAAATATCTGATTGACAGCCGGCGCATGCCAGGTTTTTTGCAGCGCGATTCTGCGCGCTTGTAAAAGAGTAAATTCTTTAATCCACTTATATTGAGGTAACTCAGCAGCTATGTATTCGATTTGTTGGCAAGCCTCTGGTGTACCCTTATCCATTAACACCCTAAGGACAGAGTCTCTCCAATCACCAATGGAAACCTGAGGTGTAACTGTGTGAACACCTTCTTGTCGAGTATATTCCTCTGGCGAAAATTCTTTTGTCAGCCAGATGTAGAGATTAGCAAGATGGACCTCGTCCATTGTTTGTAAAACACTGGATCCACGTAATGGACTGTCGTTGGCTCTTACAACTAATGCCCGAGCAAACTCATTATCTTTTTGCATCAGGCCCCAAAGGAACTTCCAGTCATCAAAGTTTGCATTCCAAAGGAGGGATGCCGCCGCTGATAATATCTTGTCCTGTTTTAGTTCATCTTTAGGAAGTGGCACGGTGATTTGAGATTTGACATAGTCCTTAGTTGTTGGATCGTCGTGGCTGAGTAGGAACCGAATAATCTCACCAGCGGCCTTAGGACTAAAACCGTCCTGTTGGGCTTTAGTAAGCAAGAACGCACTTAATCTTTTATCTAATGATTCTTCTAGAAGATCGTTTATAAACAGTCCATTATATCTTTGGGCTTCATCATCAATTAGTACGTCAAGAGTGGAGAGAACTTCATCAGGAGCATGTTTATATGCTAAGGCTATAATTTTGCCATTTTCAGGGTCGTTTGATACCAAAGGAAAGCCAACTGTTATAGGTGCCCATCGTTTCCAAAATTCACTATCCTGTTTTTCAATAAACGCAGGTTCTTCTCGGTAAAGCGCCTTAATGGCTCTATATCCAGATAGGGCGGGGTAGTATATTCTTCCTATTCCAAGCCACATGTCAGGCTTTGATTCCATTTCCTGGAGATATTGTTTCCCGCAATCTACGATGCGTCGCTGCATATCTTCACTTAACACTTTCCATCCAGGTAATTCACGAATATCAGCTTCATCTAATTCGTGTCGGTACATACAGAGATTATTGTGAAGCTGCCACCAGAAATTCATGTCGCCTGACTCACTTTTTGTTAGTAACTCCGTTATCCTCTCACGAGATACCACTTTTAATATTTCTTCTCGCTCATCCTTCTCTCTTTTTGTTTGCCAGCTTTGCTGTTCCACCCACTGTTCTCGTTGAGTTTTTGCAGATTCGGAATCAAGATCGACCGTCCTAAACCAAAAATCAGTTTCTTCTTTTAGAAATTTATTTTTCTCTCTAGCGTGATAGATCAAATCAATTTGCTGTGAGTCTTTAGTATTAATTATTCTGGTAACAACCTCAGCAATTATTTCTTGAATTGCCTCATCCGACTCTACTCCAAGCCATGCGATTAGCCATGCTACATCTTTGGAAGTAACTATCTGAACCTTTCCATGGTGGAGCAGGATGTATCCTTTTCGGCCAGGAGAAGTATCCTTTGCACGAATCATCAGGACTAATTGCTTAATAAATGCTCTGCGGTTATCTTGTTGAGAATCTAGTGCTGCTTGAAATTTAACTGAAATCTCTTCGTTTATAGAATGTTCGCCGACAACCTCTTCGAAGTTTTGCAAGCGGTCATAGGAGATTGATGTAAATTTCTTCAATATTTCTGGATTTGATGCACTTTCCCAAGCTTTAAGCATGATGGCATCTGATAGCTTTCTAAGTGAATATTCCAAATCCTGAACTTTGTCCACGTTTTTTTCAATCCATTCCAGTCCAAATATCACATCTTCATTTCTTAACGTTGATGCCAAATCTTCTCCAGCAAAACCTTGATATGTACCATGGAAACTATGTTTTTTCGGAGGTGTTATCAAAGCAAAAACTTGTTGTGCATTTATGTGCTTAGGCCACAGTGCACGGAGTACAACGCCTTTTAGTTCGTCTTCCGGATCGTTAGGGAAACCTGAATCAATAAGTGGCTTTAATGCTAGACGTGATTTATTTGAACCGAAGTTAGCGATAGCAATGACTGCTCTAACCCGAATTGATAGGTCATCGTCTTCGTTTAATGCCACTTGAACTAATGTTTCCTCCAGCTCAACAACGGCACAGGCTGAAGCAATTTCAGTAGCCGCCCGTCTCACTACAATGCCTTTAGCGACATCGACTATGTAGGGTTTGATTTGCCCAGCGATACCGGCATAATTTAGTTTTTTGTAATTCGTAGTATTATATATTTCCCATCGATCGAGCAGTTCCCCTTTAGCAAGTTTGTCTAGAAGCTGTCCTGCTAGGGCTTGTTTTTGTGGGTCCGTAATAACTTTGGCGTCACTTAATAAGAGAAATTCAGGATCCATCGGGACTGCGTTATCAAAGAAAGTTGAATCTAAACTAGCTAACCATGCACTTACTTCATACAACTGAGGGACAACTTGAAAAACTCCCAGTTTAAGCGGATCGTGAAACAAGAAACTCTGGGTTTGTTTCCAATCTAATTTATGACGAGCCATGTACCGGGCTGCCAAAAATTCTCCATAAGTCTGATGAGCCCATCCCATCTTCCCATTTCCTCGAGACGAAAAGAGTCCAGAATTTAATACTTCTTTGATCTGCTCATCTCCTACTGCAACAGGTACATCATTTACGAACTCGGTGCCATGTATTTCCAATAACCCTATCTCGCCTTCAGCAATTTCACTATCAAGATTTATGGTCGGCTTACTGCCGACAAGAGTTGCCACAGCTATCCGTTCTGCGATTGCAACCTTCTGAGCAAGCGTTAGAGAAGGTTTAGTGGTTGGATCACTTCTTTTGGCAGGGTCGTGTTCTTGAATCAGCAATTCACAGCCTTGTGTATAAATCTGACTTTTTTGCTCTGGAAAATGCCCATCTCGCTCAAACACATCCATCAAAAGTTTTAGAGTGAGAGGTTTACCCGCAAGACCAACAATTTCTTTTGCGTGTAGTTCAGAAAAGAATAGTTTGCTATCAATTCCGCGAGTTTCCAAAGTACTCTGTACATCGCTCTTGGTTAGTGGACACAACTCATATTTTTGGAAGTCATTTCCGTTCCACAACACCTGTAGATCGTCTTCAAAGTATGATTGCCAAAGTGCAGTTCTGCAGGACACTCTTAAATAAAGCTTAGGGAGGTTGTTTTTATGTTGGTCAAGTAGGTGCGAAAAGTAGGTAGCGAAGGATTTGAATGAGGATGAAGTCATTCCCTCATCAAAACTATCCAAAAAAAGATATAAAGGTTCACCGTTTTTTGCCCAATTTTGGTAACGAGTGTCATTGATTAACTCATCCTTAAAAATATCGGGGGTTGGAATATTTCGAAGATCAATCCAGAGAACATGATCCTCTCCTTTACTTTTAAGAGTCGACTCAAATAAGTCTTTTATCTCAACACTTTTCCCAATGCCAGGTTCGCCCAGCATCACCAAGCAGCCCGTGTCGTTAGGGGTATTCAGACTAACAAGGCCAGGATTAGCGTACTTACCGAATGATCCGGTAGGGTTTTCGAGAAATCCATCATCCGTGAAGAGGATAATTCCCTCTGGTGGACTCCAATATCTTTTCCATTGATACTTTATTTTCATAGTTAAGGTCTATTCTTAGCAGTAAGGCGGTATTTGTTGGACAGTTCATACCAGTTCAATTATAAGACTTTTTGATGAATTATTCACGGCTTGTTTCGGGAAAGTATTGCCTTAAGTCATTGCTCACTGCCCATACGTGTTGCGGAGCCTTATCAGCTTCTTTTCTAAACCAGGCAATCGCATCGATATGTTCTTTATGGTCCTTTGAAAGTAACATGCCTCCTCTAAAGATTCTATCTCTATGATCAGGTGACCACTCACCCGTCCATACGCTATAAATATCATCTCTCACGATTTCATCAGAATAAACAACAACTATATGAACCTTGCTGTGATTGAGATCGTAAGCCCGAAACTTCCTTGCAGCGTCACGAAGGTTATTTTTAATAGCGTTATAGGTCGAGTCATTGCTTAAGCCGTCCACTTCCTCTGGTGCGATCTGCTTAACCTCAACTAAAATACCATCACCATCAAAGTCTGGAGTTTTTACATTTCCTTCTGGAACTCTGGTTAATGGAAAACCAACTCTATCAAAATATTTTTTTGTACTAGTTTCAGTTGTATTCATTGTTTGCACTTAAAATGAACTTATAATGCCATTTTATCCTAAACTTAGGTATAATTCTCTTGAGAACATGAAGAAGAAATTATCTTTAAGCTTTGACAAAGTTCATCTGCTAAGTGCAGTTATAAAAACATCTGCCGTTATTTGGCTGGTATGTATTATTGGTGTGTTTACAATTCTCGGTTATGTAGTGGGTGTTAGAAAGGAAATGTTTGACAAAGCTCCCGATGTCTTTGCTTTCTCTCTTCTTGGCCTAGTCGTATTAGGATGTCTAGCCTTTTTAGTCGGAGTGACAAGTTTTACAACGCAGATATTAATCAAACGATCTCAAAAGAGACAAAACCTATTTCTTTTTCTCATCAAGCTATTTCTCTCTCTAACTATCCTACCGCTCTACCTAATGATTTATGTTCTAAAACCACTTGAGCTCATCAAAAGAATCAAACATGGTGGCATAAAGGGTTTCTGTAAATCACTTCGTCTCAAATCAGTATTGGTTAAAGTTATTGGACTTGTGGTGGTTGGATTTATTATCTTGCCGATTTGGATTGGAGGATACGTAACTGTTGGAGCGTTAACTGCTAGTCAGCTAGGGTACATCACTGAAGATATAAATATTGTGGGAACAGGGTCGATGTACCCAACTTGGGAAAAAGGGACAAAGGGCAAAAGCAACAAGGATTTAGCAAAAGAGATTATAACTACAGCTGGATTTTTACCTTACCCAAATGGAATCGTAATAAGTGGGAGAAGATTTCTGGGACACACGCTCGGCAGAGGTGACATTATCACATGGGAAAATGATGCCACAAGGGAGCTAACAAGCAGAGATGGCGGTGACCCTGCTGGTTTACTAAAAAGAATTATTGGCTTACCAGGAGATACTATAGAACTTAGAGAAGGTATCGTTTACCTAAATGGAGAGCCACAAAAAGAACCTTACACTGCAAAGCCACATTCAACTTTTGGCGAGAAGTTCTTAAGAGAGTGCCAGACAATTACTGTCCCGCAAGATGCTATTTTTGCAATGGGTGATAACAGGAAAGGAAGTTCCGACTCAAGAGAAGTTGGGTTCGCGCCAATCAAAGATATTCGTCTAGTTCTCCCCTTAGAAAAGCAAAAGGGTCAACTAGATAAAAACTGGCATGACACCTCAAATGATCTAGATAGTTCTACAAAACTCAGGATTAATAAAGAAAAGTTTGTTGAACTTCTAAACCAAAAACGTAAGGAAAAGGGAGTGCCAGAAGTTAAATATCAGCCCAAACTCGAAAAGTCTGCTGAACTTCGAGGGGAAGCAATTCTAAAAGATAACGACTTTGAGCAAAAGGGGTCGTACACAATGGAGCGTTCAATGGCTGATGCCGGCTATTGGAATACTTATTGGTGGGAGGTATCCATCCAGGGTTATTATGAAGCAGAGGAATTGATAGAAGATTACCTTGAAAGAGACTCGACTGATGCAAAAGAAACTTGGTTTGATAAAAAATTTGACGATATTGGAATAGCGGAGGTCGAAGGTACACTAAATGGATGCCCTACCCAAGTAATTGTCATTCATGTCGCAGGATATATTCCACCCAATTACAAACAAGCTGATATAGATTCGTGGAAAACCAACCTTTCTAGGCTAAAAGAAATTCAACCAAGTTGGGCAGATCTTAGAAATAACTCAAGCTTTTATCAGAGTAATAAGAGCGATGTTGATAGAATCAACGCAATTATTTCGATAAGAATATCAAACATCTCGGCAATTGTCTCAAAGATGGAGTCCAACCGATGGCTTACAGTATCGGAGCAAAGAATGGTTGACCAAGATAAATCTTTATTTAATGAGCAAGAAGCAATCGCAACCAGGTTAAATAGCCAACACTAGTTTAAAAGTTATTCGGATTTTTTGAATCTCATGATCAAAAAGTAAGGAAAATGATCAACTCCACCATTTTTCAAAGTTCCTGCACCATTTGGTTCAACTACCTTCTCAACAAATAAATGGTTGATAGCAAAACAATTAATTAGATCGGAAATTTTGTAATGCCAGTGTTGATATTGGTTCAAGTCGTCTTTAATCAATCCTGTTGTAAAGTAGTTACTTACGGCTCTGCCAATTTTATTCCCCTGATCGTCCTTTAAAGAATAGGTATTGGGAGGGTTCTCGAAGCATGGGTGTGTAGTGCTGATAACAACTTTCCCTCCCAGCTTAGTCACACGAGCTATCTCATGAACAACTGAGGACAATTCTTCGATATCCAGTAGGACCATATTCATTAAAACGACATCGAAGGTTTCGTTTGCAAGAAGTAATCTTTCCAAATTACCAAGAATAAATTCTGTATTACTTGGTACACCCCTACTCTTTGCACGACCGACAAGTTCCTCAGTAAAATCAATTCCAACAACTCTCTGCGCAGTTTGTGCCATCCTGCGTGTCCAGTATCCATTTCCACACCCAGCGTCTAAAACATTCTTCCCTTTTAGATCTTCCAAAAGTTCCTGAACAATAGGATTTATGATGAGTTGTTGCGACTGATCACCTGTTTCCTTCACAACAGCGTCATAATCTTTTGCAATTGATGACCAGTAGGTTTTGCTTTGCGACATATCTCAGCTTAGTGTAGCAAGAACTGATAATTATTTGCTAGATAATTCTTATTTTTCATATCACCACAAACTGACAGAAACTTTATTGCGAACTATTTTCCTCTTTACTAGACTGTAGCTATTAGGAAGTAAAGCCTAACGAAA
>CAZAJT010000011.1:12575-23202 GCA_964485585.1 uncultured Gammaproteobacteria bacterium | reverse complement strand
AGATTCTTCTCAGAAACAAGGAACCTTTGATCTGACCAAATCACCTACTGTTATTGCAACTAATACTCCTGTTCCAACAGCAGGAGTAACGGTTAATCCTACGGTTACTCCTGAACCAACGAGTACGCCAAAGTCGGAAGATAAGGGAGACTACAAATGTCAAAGAGAAACATCCCGATACAATGTTACCGAAATAAATCCAGGGGGGGCATACACCGGCGATACCCGTACATGGGGAGCAATAGCAAAAGAATTTGTGTTAAATATTCCTAGTTACGGAGAAATGGTTGTTTTCTCCTATAGTGCTGCACCCAATACTTATTTCCTTAAGTCATCCACATTTCCTATCAAAGATATGAACGAGTTGAGGAATAAATTGTTCGAGGCCTACAAGGCTAATCCTACAACATTTGAAGGATCTGATTCTTTTGGCAATTGGATTAATTGGGTTGGTCAATCAGAATCTAGTGCTTACTTGTACGGGGGTTCAAACTGGGATTCATGTTATATCACTGGTATGTCTCCAACCCTTTATTTCTACTCACCCACTGCGAATCCCATCACAATCTCACTAAATCTTTCTATTACTTATTCATACCCAGCTTTAAATGAAAAAAATGAATGGACTGTGGTAGGAACTCAAGGGGATGCTACTCGATTGTACTACGAATACAATAAATCAAAAGTTAATCTCAGCAGCAATAAATACGGATGGCTTGTAGAAAAGGGAAGAATTGAAGAACAAGTGAAACAACTCTCATTACAACTACAGCTCACCGATAAAGAAACGGATGATTTAATAACAGATGTCAGAAACGCTTTAGTAGATGTGAAAGATAACGATTATCATTACCTCAAGCTATCAATAGCTGACAGATCTGAAGTTGATGATAAATTACCAGTAACGATAACGCCACAACCTGATACCTTCCATCGAATCCATCTTGTTCTTACCCCGCTGAAAGAGTACAAAACGATAACTCCTCCCATCATTACTCCTTTAAATCGAGATGGGTTTACTGTGGTTGAACTAGGAGCTTCGATATACTAGACTTGAATCTATCATGGTGTATGCGGTTGATTTTGCGAATCCTACCATAAATCCAACGGCAAAGTTTATGAATATAAGCTCTCTTCTTAATGTAATTATTCCCTCGCTTATGATTGGAGCGGGCATTCTTTTTCTTCTTATGTTCGTCTACGCCGGATTCTGGTTTATGAATAGTGATGGTAATCCTGAGAATCTCAAAAAAACAAAAGAACATCTGCGTTATTCCCTCATAGGATTAGCCATTGTTATTGCCAGCTATGTCATAGTAAAATTAATTGCGACTATCTTTAAGATAGAAAACGTACCACTATGATCAAGATTCTCGCGCAAATCAATACCCAGCCAACCAACGTGAAGGAACTATTTGGGCAGATCACCCCACCTCCCGGCACTCCGCAAGAGATTGTAAAAGGTCCTACGGCGGCACTCGTCAAGATTATGAATGTCGGACTCACCGCAATTATGATAGTCGCAGCCCTATATACATTACTCAATCTCGTACTTGCAGGCTACATGTATGTCATCTCTGCCGGAGATGCAAAAAAAGTAGCCGAAGCGAATCAGCGGATAACGTATACGATCATCGGTCTGATTATTATAGCGCTTGCCCCGCTTGTCGCAGCAGTAATCGGGATTATTGTCTTTGGCCGCTGGGATGCGATTCTTAATCCAGAGTTCCAAGCAATTGATTAGCCCCTATGATGCTCATAACTCTTCTAACAAAAGCATTGCAAAAAAGCGATAGTCCGATTTGCTTTGGCCCTATCTGCGGCGGTCTTCCGGCGGCGGGCGACGATAACGCGACGGTCGGCGCACTTATTGGTTCAACTATGGCAAAATTTATCAACATCGCCTTCGTTATCGGCGGATTTTTCACGCTGTTTTATCTGCTGTGGGGAGCGATCGATTGGATTTTGGCAGAAGGAGATAAGGAGAAACTTGCAAAGGCACAAGCGAAATTAAGAAACGCGGTAATAGGAATAATCATCATGGTGGTGGCGTTAACCCTCTTTGGCACCATAACTGGAGACATTCTGGGAATCATAACATGGAAAGAAGGCGGATGGACAATTCAACTGCCATCACTGGCACCTTAATTGAGACTGAGTACAAAAACTTTTTCCTTCATGAGGATAAACGCTTTTTTATCAGAGACTTCAACGTCGTCAGCCTTTGTAAGTAAAGACGATTGTACTTGTCGCTCATAATCGCCACTTTTCCCGAGGATATATATCGTTCCTTTTTGCTTGTCCCATGCGTATACCTTTTCTTCGTCTTTTGAAGTAAGCGCCCTTGAAATTGTTACGTCTTTTTCAGGAAACTCAGTAGAAAAAGCATCGCGCTCTCCACCGGTGTATTTTACAATACCGTCTTCGAGATTTACATAGAGGGATGAATCGATAGCGAGAGATGCATTAGGAGGAAAATTCATAACTTCTCCCTTAAAGTATGGTATTTTGGCACCAAATCCGTTTTCAACCGCTACATATTTGTGCACCTGATCTTTTCCGATATCAAGTAAATAGAGATTGTCATTGTAAAACGCTACATCGGCAATTATTTCCCAGTCTTTATCGGCATCAATCACTTTACTGCTCTTATCTTCTGTTATCTTAAATACTCCTTGACCGGGAACATAGGCGTATACGGTATCTTGATACATCCCAAGAATCGTTGTCTCGCGAGCCTGCGAAAATTTCCGTTTCTCCAGAGATTTTTTGGATAGTGAAAGCACATACGCGAGGCCGTTCTCTTTATCAAGAATAGCGAGAGTATCGCGATCAACCGCCAACATGCTCCCTTTTGCCTGCTTACTATCGATGGTAAGATCATAAAATTCTTCAGCATTTTTTTCTTCCTTTTTCAGTATCTTCTCCTCCCGCGCTTTAATAAACGCGGCAAGCTCATTCATTTCTTTTTTCCTCGTATTCCCCACTTTCGATTGTAATTGTTCAAACTCCGCATGCACCTCAGCAATAAGCACTTGTGAACGAGCGACATTCAAAAACGATACATCTTCTGACTGAGTTAACTTCTGAGTGATAAGCTCACGAGACGTTTGAATCCTTTTCTGTGCTGCCGCCTCATTCCTGCGCTGGTATCCCAGAAGCACGCTCCAGACGAGAATCGCAAAAAGAATTATCACTGCAGCAACAGTAATATATCTTCTTCCGGATGGAACACTCTTAAATGAAGCAAGCATCGCTGAAATATTGTTCGGTCTGGACTGTATCGATAGTTGTTTATCGGGTACCAATGGCACCGAGTCCTCTTCGGGTTCACTTTTAAATACCACAAATAAAGCAATCGCTTTATCATTGATCGTGTGTATCGTATTGAACTTCTCTCCGATTTCCTGCAAATTATTCGTTTTGACAATTTTCTTAATCTCTCCCTCACCGCAAGCTTCTACTAATGACGACGTGGTAAAAACTACTAAATCATTTGCTGCGATATAACCTGAGGCACTCTGGTCACCACTAATAATCTTGGCAAGATTGTTACCGCGGCGAACGTACGCAACACCGTCTCCTACCGTTTTGAGATAGAGAATATCATTGGATATATAGCCGATTGAGAGCGTCAGCTCAACCGGTGCGTTTAATTGTCGCATGCCGTTTTGCACTGCATGTTCCAAGTCGGAAAGATGATTAACCTCTAATCTACTAATATAGGAAAAGAGCTCATCGGTGAGACTTTGATTCTCTTGAATATTGCTACCAGGGAGCACTACAATAATAAAAGTGTGAGAATCAACATAGTAATCAGTGTATTCACCGTCTTGCGATAGTCCTTTATAGATAGAATGATACGGTACCATAAGCTAGTTAAAAAATATCGCCATAATAACCAACGCTACTCCTAGAATAATCTGTATCAGTGAGAGGGAAAGAATAATGCTGCCGGCAGGCGAACGGACGGTTGCGTGCATAACCTGTGTCTGGCGTTGGACTATAATCGCATACAATAAATAGAGAAACGCAAAAAAAATAGCAAAGGCCTTGAAGAAGAATCGGAATATGTTCTCGTTTGAGAACACTTGGCTAAAATCCATATTATCGCCGAATCAACTTATTAATAATATCAACTACTTCTGAGGGAGCAGGTGTCTTATGAAATTCAATGTTTAACTCGCTCCCGGCCGTCTGCACAAATACATCGCCAAAATTAAAAAGTGATCCGATATATCCGCTACTTTTCGAGGTAATGTCCTCAATTTTATCGAGCATAGCGATATTTACTTCTTTATAGAGAATGTTGCTGAAGTCAACATCGACGATGCGCTCATTGGTGACAATTCCCACATTGTAAAACCAGTGAAGAAAGTTGTACCAAAGATAACTGAGAATAAAAACAATACCGAAAACGTTGACGATTATTCTTTGATTTATAGTGATAAACCCGAGCGGTATAAGATTTAAGATTATGAGTACTAAAAAAAGAAACAAAGCGTTGAAAATCCAGGGTAACTGGGTAATCGGATGAGCCCGCAGCATCAGCACTGGTTTTTCATCGGTGTGCTGTGTCTCAAACGTAATAGAGGGATTGAGCGAAAAAGAATGTAAAAACCGATCAGTACGAACATTAGAATCCATTAAGCATATTATATACCACATTCGTTCTTGGTCACGAGTTTCACACTTCCTGTCATCCTGAGGAGTGAAGCGACGAAGGATCTCTGAACTTGTTTCAGCCTCGCATTCGCGAGAGATTCTTCGCTACGCTCAGAATGACAATTGTGAAACTCGTGACGGGATCCATTTGCAACAAAAAAGACTTGTTTATAGAATAGTTCTTGGTTATAATAGTATCTCCTCGGTTATTGGAGCGGTCTGGCACCACCCTTACCCATCCCGAACAAGGAAGTGAAACGGACCAGCGCCGATGATACTCACTGCAAAGCGCAAGTGGGGAAAGTAGGTCATAGCCGGGGATTTTTTATTCAAAAAGTTCTTTTACAATACTGCCATCAGGAAGCATATCTAATCCTTTGATCTCTGAAAGCTCTTTGCCGACAATACCCTGCAGATCGCCATGCATGCCAAGTGTGGTATCAATCACCCGCCGTATATTTTTCTCCTGTTTCGCCCATTTGGTTGCAAACCAGCGCTTTTCTTTTTCAATATCATCCTGCAGAGTAGTAAACGAGTCAACAATCGCTTCAACGCGGTGAGTAAACTCAGTGCTCGTCAAATACTCCCATAGTACCTCCATTTTTTCATTTTTCCCGACTGCCGCCTGCTTGACGAGCGTAACGTCAGTGAGGCTTTTCCGGAGAGCGCAGGCCAGTCCGACAAACGTATCATACTCAGTCACCCACACCCCTTCTTTTATACCGCACTTCTGCACATCGGATGGAAGCACTTGAGAAACAATAACTGCTATCTCTGCCTTTGCTTTCCGTTGATCGTCTTTTAACTTACCAATCCACTGGGGACTCCACGCTTTTGTCCGTTTGGTCTCCCAGATAATCGCTCCGCAGCGTTTCCCATGCTGCATTACTACTTGAATAATATCTGCGCCTTGTACTCCTTTTGCAACCGGATTAATTTCGTCGTAAGGAAACTCTCTTTTGAGAATACTTTCAAGCTCTAATTCGAGTACTTCGCCCTGCATCTGTTGTGACCCTTGCTCAAGTTTGCGCCGAAGCTCCTCATTGACTTTTAATGCATCATGGAGTTTCTTATCCATCTCAAGCATCTTCAGATGATTGGAATCTTCAACCTGTTTTTTAATATTCTCCTTCATTTTTTCCTGCTCTTCTGCTAATTTTTTCTCCATCTCGATCTGACGCTTCTCGTCTTGCACCCGCAGTTGACGAACCGTCTTATTCATTTCGAGTATCTGTTCCTGCAGCGCCTTATTCTGATTTGTCAGCTCTTCACGTTCATTTTTACCATCAAGCAGTTTGAGCTCCATTTCCTTCTCAATTTTCTGGCGCACTTTTTCCTGCATTTCTTTCTGGAGCTTTTCCACTTCCTGCTCTTTCCACCGCTGTGCTGATTTAAACATTTTCTGCCGCTCAAGTTGGAGCTGTTCTTTTACCTGATGAGAGAGCGCCTCGGTGAGAGGCACTGGATTTTTGCAGTGGGGACAAATTATTTGGTCATGTAGCATGTATCATGTAGCATGTAGCAAGTGAGTAGTTATTATTCTTCAATAAACGACTTTGTTACATGTTACATGCTTCATGCTACAGGTCTTACGCTACTTTGTCAAACCGCGAAGCACCGAAGTGATTATTGAAACAACAAGACTAAAAAGAATTGCCCACCAGATATTGGCGACACTGAAACCGGCTACCAATGAACTGGCAAGTAAAATTAAAAGTCCGTTGAGAACAAAGGTAAACAGACCAAATGTCAGGATATTAAAAGGAAGGGTAAGAATAAGAAGAATCGGTTTTACCAGTATGTTTACTACCGCAAGAACCACTGCTACGACTACCGCGGTGATAAAACTCTCTATCTTAATCCCCGGCAATATCTGTCCCGTCACAAAAATAGCAATGGCACTCATGAGAAGATTGATGATGGGAGACATACCTTCAGATTACTTTTAACAATCTAAATAACAAGAAGCTTAAGAAGTAAAATAACACTACATGGAATAGTGAGAGATACAAAGTGAGGAAAATAGTAACGATCGCAAGAATAAAAAACGCTTCATTATGAATTGCAGGAAGTAATCCTTTTGTCACGAGCATTAAAACAATAATGGTAAGAAGGATCTGCTTGTCAAACCACACGAGCGGCCAACCGAAAAACATTGCTGCTCCCAAAAGAAGCGCTGCAATCATAAGAAATATCTCCTTCGAGTCAAAATAAAACGGCCCGATATACATAGGGTATGCAATCTATTATAACTTATCGATAAACTATTTCTATCAGTTCTTTTGGGGGCGGCGACTGACCCCGCGGCACTCGTATTACCACCGATTTCCCGTTTACATTAAAATTATACGCAATCCACTCTATTTCATTATCTTTGTATAGGGTATAGGACGCCTGTTTATTGCTTTTTGCATATACTCCTTTTGATACTTGTTGTAACGGTGTATTTTTCAAGATTTCTTCTGCCGTCTGTTGGTCTGGTCGCAGTAATCGGGATAAGAATTGCAGATTATTATTGACAGTTTTATCCAATAATTGTGTGAGGTACTGACCGAGATCCGGCCTTATCTTAGGTCCTTCAGCTACAAATACTTCTTTCATCAGCAATGATGAGGCGAAAAAACTAATAAGAAGAGCCGCAATGATTTTTATATGCAATTGTTTAAACATATTAACAAGAGGTTATGCGAGTAGCTAATGGAATTATTCTAAAGCCATTAATCTCATTTATATATGATGGCTTTACTTTCGTCCAATTACCTTGTTCACTTCGATAAAATTTGTCTCGATTATTATCGAGCCAAACCCAGCTTTGCACGGTGATGTCCAAATCAGGGTCAACACTCAGCATCTTCTTTTCAAATCGAAATATTCTTGACCCGTCAGCTCCTTCTACCATAGAATAGATGGTATCAAATTTTGGTTTGTCTTGTATGTGGTTGCCACTGAGTGTAGATGTCGCCGTGGTTATCACCTCCCCCGGCTTATTCCAATCGGGTATAATTAATCCTACCGTACCATTTATATTTGGACAACTCTTTTCAATTGTTACATTTAATCGAATAAGTGCATTTACCGGCGGCGGTGTAGCTGTTGGAGAAAACGGCGGAACCGGAGTATTCGGAGCGTTTGTCGCCTGCGGCGAAGGCGTCACACCGGTGGGAGCATTGTAATTAATGGTAAAATCTTTCTTAAAATCAGTATTAGTTGCATTACAAAAAAATGCATCAGAATAAGTAAAAAAGCGTTGCGGGTAATTTTTGTGATAGACAAGAATAGCGCAGTTTTCTAAACGATTCAATTCGCTTCTATCAATTGTAGCAATTACTACATAGCTCCCATCGTAAGCGATTGCACTCTCAATAAAATTTCCAGTTATTTGATATTTTTCTACCTCTTTGACACTTATAGAAATTACTGCTCTTAAATCACTCAATGATCCATTTCCAGCATTAGTAATTTTACCCGTGGCTTTGAAAGTAATAGAGCCATTAGGTGAATTCGTTGGAGCAGTTGTTACAAGGGGTTTATCCGGATCAATGCAGTTAGCAGTTTGATCACCCTTAAAATCACATACTTTATTACTCTCCGTACAATCTACTTTACTAACCCATGTTTTTTTGTTACTTGTATCTGGAGGATTGCATTTGAACAAATATTTTCGAATTTTAAGTTCATCAGAAGGACCTTCGGGTTCCGAGCAGAATGTAACACCTACCGCATTTCTGTATGTTTTTCCTTCAAATTCACTAACACACAGTTGTAGATTGTCTGGCGAAGGGGAAGTGGGAGGTCTTGTAGGACCGGTAGTAGCGCCACCGGAGCGGGTTGGATTTACCGGCGGAGTAGCACCTGAACCTCCATCTGAAGAAGAATCTGGCGGCGGGGTGGCGGTTGGCTTTTCACAAGAGCTGGGATTTTCTACTCTTCCGATTTTTTCCTGTAAAACACCATTTGCATCACAAAAGGTCTCAACACACAACAATTTTTTGGGACTGCCGCTTTCATCGCATCGCGTCTCTTTACAGGAATCTATGACGGTAAAGGGAGCGTTTCCCTCACATTGCTTTGATTTTGTCGGGGTAACTCCCGGCTTACATGCATTCTGACATTCAGGATATTGAAATTTCCATTTTCCGCTAAGGCACTGATACACTTCGGCTTCGCCAGCATCTTCTGCGCATGATCCCCGGTTATTCATACAGTTAAAGGTGTATGCTCCCTCCTCACTACAGGTACTATCTTCTTTCACTTCTGCTGCTTTTGTTTTCGTAGATTGCTGAGTTTTGTTAATAATCATTGAAGAAACAAAGGTTGTGATACCAAGAATAAGGAGGGTGCCAAGAGTGATAACGGTTGCAATCTCACCCGCCTGCCAACGCTTGTGCTGGAGTTTTTTCATTACTATTGTTCACAGTAGCAAAAGATCAAACGAAATTCAAGAGATCTTAATTCCAAGGAACCCATGTTGCGTATTTTTCCTGAAGCATGTCTTCACGCACCGCAAACGGCGTGAGTCCCAGTGTCTGTTCGTATCCTAAGTCGAGAAGCTGCGATGCCCAGAGATCTCGCTCAAGCACTCCTGGCGCGCCAAGTAACACCACTAGTAATTTTTTTCCTCCCCTCTCAGAAATAACTGCAGTGGTCATACCGGCATTATCGGTATTTCCAATCTTAATACCTGAAACGTCGGGATATATACCGACCAATCCATTCCAGTTATACAGTACATACCGTTTGTGACCTTGAGTCGCCGGAAGATATTCGCTTTCTTTTTTTACTATCTCACCGATAAGAGGATAATTCGCCAGAGCATAATGCGAAAGGAGAGCGAGATCTTCTGCGGTGCTGAAGTTATCCGGATCGTCAAAGCCTTGAGGATTTGAGAATTTGCTGTTTTTCAATCCGATATACCGCGCTTTTATATTCATTGCTTTTACAAATACTGCATCGCCATATTTTGCATCAATCCCATCGCTAAGCGCCTGAGCAGCATCATTTGCTGAAGTAAGCAATGCTGCGTGTAACAATTGTCCAACGGTAAGTTTTTCTCCCGGCTCAAGTACAATCTTGGTCGGGATTGCGCGCGAAGCGCGCTTAGATACGGTAATAACTTCAGACGGATCAATCAGATCAAGCGTGACAACAGCAGTCATAATTTTGGTAAGCGATGCTATTGGCACTCGTTGTGAAAGATTTTTTTCAGCAATGACTTCCCCAGAATCAAAATCAATAAGCGCATACGCAGCCGCATTGTCGTAGCTTGCAGAAGCATACGCTTGAGGAAGAAAATGGGTTTCTTTTTGTAATGAATAGGTATTCAACTTCTGCTCAAGCTTCTCTCGAATAATACTAATCACACTGATTTTTTGGTTGGATAATGGAGTATGAAACGGCAAAGCAGTTCCTGTAGTTCTTATTACTCCTATAACAAATATCAGAAAGCACGTAAGTAACAATTTTATTTGCCTCTGAGTAAAAACTTCTTGGCTATTGTTTAACATATGAAATTCTTAACCCTTTCCCTTTAATCCTTTGTTATCCACCGAGATATTTCCACGCAAGGGTGGCGATCCACCATCCATTAAAGTCAGGATTGATCGGAAGCCGCGCCGATACAAAATCACCGGTACTCGCAAGTGTCGCAACGCCGTTATCTTTAAAAAACGCTGCCAGAATACGCGCTGATACGTCCGGTCGAAGCGCTAACTCAGGTTTTTTTGCGAGATCATCTCCCAGTCCAATACGTCTCCCGACTATTTTGTAGTTGCGAAGATGGGTCAACTGTATAAAACCTCTCCCGAAATAGTCAGCTCCTCCTTCATAGCCGAGCCGTCGGGCACTTTTTCTACCGAGAATCTCTTCAATCGGCTCAAATGTTTCATCGGTCTCATGTTCAACTGTAGCTAAAGCATAGGCTAAAACATTGGAATCCAGAATGCCCTCTTCATCCAAAGCCTTA
>CAZAJT010000011.1:8409-12565 GCA_964485585.1 uncultured Gammaproteobacteria bacterium | reverse complement strand
CAGCAGTCTCATGTTCTATGGTGGCCAAAGCGTACGCAAGAACATTCGGAGTAAGAATATTTTCAGATTCCAGCGCTTTGGCGATGAGCGGCAAATTTTTTCGCGCCGCAGATTTTGCAATAGGAGGAAGATCTCGAATCATAGTCTCAATAGTTTGGTAGCGCAGTGGCGTGCGCATAGTGTTTTCGAGAAGAACGTTCTCGGCTGTTTCTGTGTTTGGAGTATATAGCGGATAATTTTCACCTGATCCATACCATGCGCGTTCAACTAGTAATTTCCGAGCAGGAATAGAGCGGAAAAAGTTCGAAACGTAACTTTGCACATCATTCCAGTAATCACGTTCGCTGTAGCTGTAAAGCGGCGCAGAGACCCTGGATTCCTTCATTTCTGGCGCAGCAAATCGAGATGCCATGATAAATATCTTATCTGCGATATCTCCAAGCGCCGCCGCATCATAAAGTGAGTTTTGAAATGCCGATTCAGAGAGAGATACGCTCAGCTGTGAATTTTTTGCACTCCTATGAAGATAGCTTGCCATCCGTTGAATAAATTGTGTATATGCTTGCTGATAGGGTCGCCCCGATTCTCCGGTAAAATCAAAGTCTACATTAATGCCGTCTATGCCCGTTTCGACAACCTCAGCTACCACTGCATCAATTACTTTGTCCTGCAGTTCGCTACTCTGGAGAATGCTTTTTATTGCTTGATTATCAGCCTGGGTAATGGTGAGCACTACTTTGGCACCATGCTCCCGAGCTTTCTCCAGTAGCTCACCGATTTTTTCTTTGAAGAGATAATAACCATCATTATCCGTGTACAATGATCCATTCTCAAGTACCGGAATATCAAAATATGCAAGAGTGTGCAGTTTGTCAAATCGCACCCGATCCAGATTACGCAGTGCCCATCCAGGGGCAAACGCAAACATCTCATTCGTAAAGATAGCGCGTGTATTTGATTGTGCTACTGACATGGAGGATACGAGTGGTGAGATAATTTTCTGCGCTGGAAGATTGATAACGGGGCTGTAAATAATAAACCAAGCGAAAAGTACAACAAATAAACGAATAACCTTATTTTCTTTGATACAATGCATAACTTTGGGAACTGATAATAACAGGAAGGAAGTTATTTATTAGTGCTGAAAAACAAAAAAACCGTACGTTATGATTTAAAAATGCAGTGAGTAAACAGTGTAGCAGAATGTAAAAACAATGTCAAGTTTCGGTAAGAAAAAGGTAAGAGAACTCTTAAAGTTGCAACGAATCGGCAATCAAATCGGCGGTGAACTCATGACCTTCAACAGATGGATGAATACCATCGCTCGGATTCACATATTTTCTTATAACTTTTCGCGTCCTTTCCTGAAAAGAAGCTTCAAACACATTGATTAATGGTACATGCAGTGTTGTTGATAAACCAACAGCATTTTCCAATTGCTCAATAATGCGCTGTGATTGGATATAGGATGCATCCCGTGACCAATTGACGCCATTTGGTCCGGTGCCAAAATCTTCCCGCAGCGGCGCAATTTCTGCAAGAAGGTATACCTGTGCGCCGGTTCGCTGTGCCTCCTGTACCAACGACGTGAGCGCCAACCAATGCCTATCACGGTTATGCGGGGTAAAAGGATTGTAGGCAAACGATCCCATTATAATAATGTCTGCTTTGATGTCGGCGATAGGCGAATAGTTTCTCGTTTGATAGGAAAAACCGCTGTGAAATCGTGCAAGACCTTCTTCCGCATTTTGAGAGCCCATGCCATAATTGAATAGTGCAAAATCCGTTTTCGGATACTTTCGTTTCAGGCTATGTTCCAAATACTCAGCGAGTTCACCCATGGTATCTACCATAGAATCACCATAGACTGCGATTCGGTATGATTTTTTCTTTGTTGCTGGCGGTGTCGGAGTCGGTGTAGATGTTATAGTTGGCTGGAGAGCGGGACTAGGAACGGTTGTAAGGGTCGGAGTCGTTTCTTCCAGTGTGCTGACCGAAACTCCCTGTACCGAAGGCTCGCCTCGCTCGCTAGACGAAGTGGACTGCTGTTCTTCCGTTACTGGCGACACATAGGAGCGAACAACAGGTAATGGGTTAAACAAGAGTAGTAAAAGCACTACCACTATTGAATTTGCAGATACGAAAACATACTGAAGAAGATTTTGATGTTTATTGCTATGGGGGTGATGCCGCGTTGCTTTAATATAATACCGTTTGGTCATTACAACCAGTGTAGCGGATTCAGATAGCTCCTGCAACTTTCTATTATTTTCTCAATCGGATTGCCTTCTTTTTTGCTGCAGTTGAATAACGACCAACAATTCGTTTCGTACTATTGGGATAGTCTATGTGAGATTCTTCCCTTAACTCTTCCATACGAGCGATAATGTCATCTTTTACCGTGGAAAAAACTTCCTGGATTTTTTTTCTTCTTTTTTCATCAGCGAGCGCAAAGTAAGCAGCTGCTCCCACAGCGCCGGCAATAGTCGCAACCGCCGCACCTGCTGCCAGTGGATTAAATCCTCCTCTCTGTTTCGTCATACATTTTTTCACCTCCTAACTCGTTTGTTTTATCAAGCTCAAGACTGCTTCCTACCCATATCCATGCGATTGCTCCCAATACGGCAAACAAACTGCCATACTGATCGAAACCGGTCACCAAACCGTCTGGTTGCCCAAGAAGATACAAAATAACTCCGCCGGTAATCGCGCCAAATATCCCAAGCAACATATCCATAAGTAAGCTGGAAATTGTGCGTACCTCCAACACCAATGAAGCGGCGGTACCTGCCAACGCCCCAAGCGCGATATATTGTAATAATTCCATATTAGATTTAGTGTATGGTAACGGTATGATAAGCGAGTAATAGTTGCGTAAGTGAGATGTAAGACTAATGATATTATTCTTCGAGCGTCCCTTGCTCGAGGGGCGAAAAGAAAAAAACTGCGAACGGCAGCAACGAAACAGCAATAAGTGCAACCGTCAATGACCTATCTGCGAGAAAACCGACCATTGGATAGAGAAATACCATGAGGATTCTCCGCAGCATTGAAACAGATGAGATTACTGTTGCTCGCTGCGGGGATGGAATAAACCGATGCATAAACGCACTCATATATTCAAGACGGGTGAGACCAAACCCACCAGCAAGCATAACAAATATGAGAAGCGTTACAATACTGGGAATGAGCGCGACGATAAGGAATGCTATGCCTGTAATAACTGCGGTGAAACGCATAAAAGCCTGTTCTGACCCGAATAATCCTTCAAAGCGGGTAAAATTACTTGCCACGCCTATCTGACACACTGCGATCGCTGCATGAATATATCCAAAATACACGATTGGCACGCTCATTTTTATCAACAGCGGTTGATAAAGCCAGATGGAAAAGAATGCCGCACACGTTACTATCACGGCATCGAGGGCGATGACCCGCAGCTTTTTATGGGTATAGAGATAGAGAAACCCTTGTTTCATAATGTGGAGATAGCGCCGCGACTCTGAGATATGTTCAAAGCGATTTGGCTCTTTCATCGAGAGGGCGATAAGAGCGGCGATCAAGAAGGGTACTGCGGTAAAAAGCATTGGCGCATTCAGCCCAAAGAGCGAAGCGATAATGCTTCCGAGGGGGCCGGAAACCATAATACCTAGCATCTGAGCAGCATGCACGTATCCAAATAGCTTCTTACTTTGATGTTCTTTCCCTGCTGCTTTCAACGTATCGTAGAGTATTGCGCTGTCTGCGCCTGACATCAAGGCATAAGAAAGTGCAAGAATGGCTTCTCCCAAAAGAAAAATCTCGAATCTCGGAATGCTTCCGTAGATAAGCACGCCCAGCACCGCAAAAAAACCACTCAGCGCCAGCGAGTATTTTCTTCCGAAGTAATCAGCGACTGCTCCGGTGGGCACCTCAAGAAGAAATACGCAGAGCATGAACCATGACTGAAGCAGCAATGCTTGCGTCAATGAGACATTTCCCCACTGGGTAAAAAACGGTATTAATACCGCTGAGAAAAATGCGAGATTTCGGAAAAATGTAAATGCGTAAAACCGCCACATGCATCTAGTTTAACAGGTACAATGCGTCTCTGCTTCATTGCATCCTGCGCATTTTGGCATACAATGACGGTCTGATGGCGGGAGCATCTTTCTCA
>CAZAJT010000011.1:0-8309 GCA_964485585.1 uncultured Gammaproteobacteria bacterium | reverse complement strand
ATAATATTTTCAGGAGCGACAGAAATACTGGTAATATCTGGTAGTGGCGGCCTTGACAATGTATCCAATCTATCAAGGACTGGAGAAATTGTAGGAAGTGGTTCATGGATCACCATAGATATTTATGAGGCTATCAATTACAAGCATGGTATTACATCTGGGATAATTTGTCAAAGGAAAGTGGCTTCAGATTCTTATTGCAGCTGCCACGTACCAATCACGGTCTGTTTCTTAAAAACTGCATTACAAGTCAATAACGTAACTGAGTCAACGACGTATGGATCGAACATAAGAGATCGCAAGAAATCTTCAATGCATTTTCGCAATTCGTCAGTAATTGGTTTTTGGAAACGCACCAATGTCATATTGCTAAAGAAATATCGGGAATTGACATACGCTTTATCATCCGGCACCCCTCCTATTTTCAATGCACGGTCGAGATCTAATACAACGTTGTCTAATTCTGGATCAGTAGTACCAAATAATGCAAGACTCATAGGAAAGATAAACAAACGATAGAAATAAACATGGAATTTCGTGTGGCGAGGAATAATTTTTATAAACACTTCCTTTGCTTTTTGAATATCCTCCTCGGTAAAATGAGGCGGATCATTGATAACGCGGATATTTTTAATCGTCATGTGGAGTGAGTCATTCAAGTAATAATAATGTTCCGGGAACTTTAACCGAAGAGGATCGATAATCATTTCTTTTATTTTATTCTTCAACGATTGATGGGGTATGTGTACGCTCGTAAGGCAAATCCTCGTATCCTTTTCAAAATCATCAACCGGATCAACCGTACTAAATTGAAGAGTATTATTCCTTACTTGCTTCTCGATCTGATTGATTATCTGAATTTGATTTTGTTGATGATCTGTCATTTTAGAACAGGGTAATCATTAAATTATTCAAGCTCATTCTCATGGATATAAAAGCTTATATGCCTCCACTACCTTTGTTTTCCCTTTCGGTAAAAACGTTTCAAGAAGTTCTACTTTAAACTTTTTATCGTCTACGAGGTTCATTGTTTCTCTCGTCAGTAAAATTTCATCACTTCGTGCTATATCTTCTAATCGAGAAGCTAAATTAACAGTATCTCCGATAATAGTAAAATCCAATCGTTTCTTGTGTCCAATGTTGCCGAGTATGACTTCGCCGCTATTTATTCCGATGCCGAGCTTGACTCTTCTATCTGTATCTTGGTGTGTTGTTTGAAATGTTTTTGACTCTTTTTGGAGCTTCATCGCACACTCTAATGCACGGGTCGCATCATCAGCGAGAGGTTTTGGTAGACCAAATGCACACATCATGCCATCGCCTAAAAACTTAATGACCGCGCCGCTGTACTCAAAAATAATGTCTATCAGAATGTTGTAGTTATCGTTGAGAATCTTCATTGCCTGTTCGGGGCCGATCTTCTCAGCCATGGTAGTAAAACCACGGATGTCGAGAAACATGATAGTCATCAGGTACACTTCTCCGCCAAACGTTCCTTTTCGACTGTATTCCAACACTTTATTAAGACAACGATGACAGACGTATAACGGAAGGAGATCGGCAGCGTTTTGACGCATACGAGTATATTAATAGTCTAACCTATGTACCCATTCCGGCACTTTCGCATCAGAAACACAATCGTACTGGGGAGTGTGGGGCTTGATATCGAGGATCGGCGTCCCGTCAATTGCATCCAACCCCTGAACCGTGATGACATTATCATTTACTCTGAGTATTTTTACCGTAGTGATACCTATCGGGTTTGGTCGTTGCGCGCAACGACAAGCAAAAATACCAACCTCAGGGACGATGCCGACTTTTCCTTGGGGGACATGAAGAAGTTCGCAGTCGGTCACATGGTGCATAAAAAAAACCACCATCAGATGAGAGTATCCTTCCAAATCCCGTAAACCATCCTGGTATTTTTTATCAATAACAAGTTCGGCGATGCTCTCACACCATCTCCCAAAATGTTCTTGTTCTTGATTTTTAACAATTCCTATTGATTGCAATATAATCTCCACTCCTTTATTTTATCACAACAGGAATACCAACCTCCAAGGTTGGAAACAGAATAATCAGATTACCTACCTGCGAGAATGCCGCACCACAAAACTTCTCTTCGACTGGAAACACAAAGCATTAGTTTATGATTAAAATTCACAATTCTTTCCACATACAAAAATACGGTTTGCCTGAATGTTTGAAACCTCTTTTTGCATAAAAGGCTTGTAAATCTTTCTTTCTGAGAATATTTTCCGCATATTCCAGAAGTTGTGAACCGACTCCTTGATTTCTGTAATCCTCATACATTGCACCTATTGCAATATCTGGAATACCGGATTATAATGCTGGCAAAATGAGTTGGCAACAAGTTGAAACCGCTCATCGCAATCCCCTTGATTTTGTCAGAGTCATCAACCGACGAGAAGGGGGCTTGATGGAAGCATTTGTGCCTCTCAGTTTGGTCTACACTGAAGATGTTCCTGTTGACAAAACTCATGTTCGAGATCTCGCTGATTCAATCCAAAAAGAAGAACGTGAGCGTGGAATCAATTATGGACAGCTCAGTCCTACGCTTCTTGCCGCAGTTGACGGTTTCCCTCAATTCCCCACTCTTGATGGTTTCCATAGAACTGCAGCATTGCACCTTCTTGGGAAACGAGAAGTATTCTCCACTATTCGCCCAAACTGTACTTGGGAAGACGTTATAGATTTAAGGATCCTTTGTGCTACAACTCATAAAGCTGTAAAATTTACGAGGCTCATTGAGTGGGTAGAGGCGGCATGGAGACAGGGCCCATGGGCAGAAAGAATACGGGTAAGTCAGGCTTTTAGTCTGCGATTTGCACAGGGACTCACTGGAGTACGGATGGGACTTCAACCAGAGGAAGTAGAACAAATTAGACAATGGGTGGAACGAAAATGTCAACAGTGGAAACTATCTCCCGGATATGTTTATCAACATTTATTAACAGCTCAATTTGCGGATCCCGAATTGGTAAAAGAAGCACGAGAGAGAAGAAGTGGACATAAACTTGAGGCAATTACACCACTCCATCTTTCTGCTATAGCAAAAACATTACCATATAATTTTGAGATGCAGTGGGTAGTCGCTGAGGCTGTCAAAACGAGAATGTTAACTGTTCCTCAAACAAGAGCCCTTGCTCAAGCAGTAGCGAATATACAAACAATTGATGAGGCAATCGAGATAATTATGGGAAGAGACTGGAAAAAAACAGCTGTCACTCGTCCAGAACCGAATCACGAAGTCCACTTGGAACCTAGGATAATATCTGAGTTTATTTCAGACGAATTCACTATTGGACTTCTCCTAATCCAAAATGCATTACTGAGAGGCGTACAGTTGAATACTTCTCCAATCGACTTTGATGATCAATCTCCAGCTCTAGAATCATTCGTGGAAAGCTTAAGTGATCTTCCCGTATTAGCCCGCCGTATCAATCTGCTACATGGTGTGTTCGGACTCCCCGTTGATGATGTCTCTCGGGTCTTAAATATGGAAATCAGCGAGGTTGCAAATCATTTAGGTATTCCCCCCGAAGAACAACATGAAGGACTGATAGAAAAATTTGCGGGAGATGCGTCTTTGTCAGACGAAAAAGTCCCTTTACCTGAGGAGCATAACGGATCAGTAAAGACGAATTCTTACTTTGATGATCTACAAACGTCTACCGTTGAAATTTCACCACCTGTACCAGAATATGCTCCAGATAGAGATTCCCATAACAATGGAGAAGTGCCAGTTGATTTACCGATAGAAGAGAGCCTTGCTGCGGAAACAGTAACAGAACGGAGTGCTCCATATTTAGAGCCTGCAACTTTTAATGAGCCTGATGAATACGAAGGAGGTATGGTGGATATAAAACTTGCTGAAGATGAGACATATGCATTACTTGTTCTTTTGCGAGCACCAAACCATAGAGTCTTATTAGAAAATAATGGAATCAAATATGATGGGACAGCACTAAGGAAAATGAAAAGAGTCAACGATTTTTTTCTTGAGAAAAAAATGGAAACAGGTATCGATTTATCAAGATATGTCGATGAAACACTTCCAAGATTGGTACAGAAGCTTCGAGAGTTTGCGCGTGGAAACCGCAGGGCATTTATGATTGCTAATCAAGGACACGCGGGGACTTTATTAGAGTTCCTTACTAATCTTCCTTCAGAAGAATTGGAATCGTTGATCGGCAATCTTTATCAAGTTTATCTGAGCGCAGAATAGAATATTATTTGTAATTCTCTTACTATTTTCTCACTGATTTCTCACGTATTATTAACATAATTTCTGATAGTATCAAATTACTATGACGACAGTTGTACCAAGTATCCATCGGATTGAAGCAAAAGTGATGCCGGTTAATGCGTATATTGTTGAACTGTCCAACGGAGTTGTTGTAGTAGATAGTTTAATCTCGATGTCTGACAGTAAAACGCTTCGCGAGAAGATAGAGTCGCTCAACAAACCACTCCTCGCAGTTATTATTACGCATTCACACCCTGACCATTATGCAGGATTGAAGCAAATAGTCGTAAACAGTAATGCACCCATTATTGCAACGGAAGGGGTCGATGCAGTGATTCGGCGTGATGATGCGGTAAAAAACCAGATCGTCGGCCCAATGCTGGGTGATGAATGACCAAAACAGCGGATCTTCCCCAATCGCATTGTAAAGGATGGGGAAAAAGTAACATTTGATACCGCTACCTTTACCGTAATGGACATCGGACCTGCAGAATCTGATCACGATAGTATCTGGATATTGGATAATGAACACTATTTCGTCGGCGACATCATTTATAACCATATGCATGCCTATCTTGCTGACGGAAAATATGAACAATGGTTGAAGAATCTGGAGATGTTGAAAAATAAACTCAATAAAAACGCAACATTTTACATGGGTCATGGCGAGCCGGGATCTATTGATCTTTTCGACTGGCAAATATCATATATCAATACCTTTATTGAAGCGGTAAAAGCTGCAAAAGATGTTGACACTGAAACAAGAAAACAACAAGTAACGGAGAAAATGAAAGGAATTCTCCCCAACGATAACCTTTTATTTCTTATGCAATTGAGCGTCGAACCCGTGGCAAAGCTCATTACACCATCATCAACTTCATCGGCTTAATCTTTCGCTGAAACGGATCAAGAATCAGCCCCAGTGCCTCAAGAGTAAAAACTCCCAGAAGCGTACTGTCTCCCTTTTCACCAAATACAATGGGTGCGGCGCCCCGAATCCCCTCATACTCGAAGATCGCGTCACCGATCTCTCTTCGTACTTTCGTACCATCGGCAAGAGTAAATTCCTGCTTCCGATGAGGTTTGATACCCAGCTCTTTCAGTTCTTTTTTTGGAACAACCGAATACGTCGCGCCGCTATCCACCAAAAATTCTCTCTCCAATGTTTTTGAAGGGTGTTGCGGATTTTTCACATTCAGCCTTACATACGTTACTCCCATAAAAAAATTATACTATATTCTTGGTATTATCTGTAAGAGCGCGATGATCGCTATTGCTATCCAGAAAGTATTTGTAACAACAGTCTGATATACTCGCTTGTACCATGAAACAGCAAGTATTCCCATTGCACCGGTTAAATTCATTAACTGATACGATAACGTATTGGCTTCAATGAAATTAAAACTCACAAGGAAATACGCAATAAGAATCACCACAACCCCATACCACCCAACAAGTTCAATAAGTGTTTTAGTCTGCATCTTCTTTCGGTAGAAATGGTAAACGCGTGTGTTCTGTTTTGATTTCTATTTGTGGCCGCAGCGCTTTTAACGCCTCGGTGTATCGTCGCGGATTGTGAATATGGTACATATCGAAGTATTTATTGAGTCGAATATCATACAAAGTAACCGTTGCGAAATTGAAAATCTCTCCCAAAAAAGTATCGTGAATATGCATAGATCGGACCATATTAATTCCATATCGTTCGATATGTTTAAAAATAATTCCTTTTTTATGAATGATTGCATCCGGCGTTATTTCATAGTATTCATTCAGCCATTGAAGAACAACGTAAATCGTAAGGAGTATCTTTATAATACCGATCGCTGAGAATGCAGTAAGAAACAAAGCTGTATTTGTAGAGATGTTCATATTGAATTGTTCACCTTGAACGAGGATAAAATAGAATCCCACAACGAGCACTGCAAACACGAGATCAATGAGAATCAGTCGTATCAATAAAATTGCAATACTTTGTCGGATATTTAGATTAGTAATGGTGATCTTATGATTATCGGCTATAAGAGTCCCTCCTTGATAAGATTATAGCATCTTTACTACTTCTCTATGTATCTGGGTGCCATTCGTTATGAGAAATGTATTTGACGTTTCATTAGTTTCTCGAGAATTTGGAGGTTTTTGGAAATATTAGGAAATATTTGGTAACATTAGGCAATGTCTATCCCACCCCATTATTCTCTCACTCCTGCCATCTCTCAACTGCTTGCGTCAATAGATGTCAGCCGTGAAATTATTCACACTGTTGCTATCCCGCAAGAAGTTGAAACGAATATTCGAGGCAGATCTTTTTTGAAAAGCTCTCTTTTTTCTGCGCGTATTGAAGGGAATACGCTGACTCTCCAAGATATCTCAACTCGCAGTGCTAAGGATCAAAGAAAAGTGGAAATATTCAATATCTTAAAAGCGATAAATCATCTCCATCAGAAACAAAGGAAAGATGTGAAAACAAAAGATATTTTGGATCTCCATAAAACTACGATGAACGGGCTCTCCCCAAGCACAGGAAGATTTCGAACAGAGGTAAGCGCAATTTTTAATCAAGCGGGGATTGCAGTATATATGCCGCCTCCCCCCCGTTCTATTCCTGCGCTCATTGATCGGCTTCTCAAGTTTATAAACTCCGACAATGAACCTTTCGTACCGATACGAGCGTGTCTCGCCCATTACAGTTTTGAAAAAATTCACCCCTTTTTAGACGGTAATGGTCGTGTTGGTCGCCTACTTCTCCAGCTCGTCTTGCACAATGGAACCTATGGAATGAAAGGAATGCTTTCTCTCGAAGAGCACCTCGATACTCATCGAAGTTTGTATTATCGAGGATTAGAGGCAAGTTCTAATGATGTAACTGATTATCTTGAATTTATGCTCACCGCAATTGCAACCACTGCGCAAGAGGCAAAAAAACTGATCCTCGAGAAGAAAGAGGTAGGAAAAGAAGATTACCTTCTTCCTCGGCGAGCAGAACTATTGAATATCATAAAAGATCACCGGCTTATCAACTTCGATCAAATCAGAAGAAGATTTATCTCGGTACATGAGCGAACGTTACGCTATGACCTGAAGAAACTTGCGGATGCGCAACTTATTCGCAAGCGTGGCACAACGAAAGGAGTCTACTATGAGTCCATTAATCGTTCGTAATCATCGCTTATCTTTTTCCTCAAAATAGTTGCTTGCCATTTTTCCTTTCCACTAATATGCCTTCTCCAATTTTTGAAAGTAATACGGCGACGTGATTTATGTGTTCCTGATTTTATGTATGCCATATGCTGCGGGGCTTGGATTCGAACCAAAATAAATGGATCCAAAGTCCATTGTCCTACCATTAGACGACCCCGCATAGGAACCATACTATTTTACCAAAAAAATGATCTGATATGATACAATAGGATGATGAGAGAAGGGACTGTTCTACTTATTGGAAGGCCGAATGTCGGCAAATCCACCTTTCTCAATAATCTTATTGGCCAGAAAGTCGCGATCACCTCTCCCAAACCGCAAACCACTCGCTTCCCAATCAAAGCACTCTACGAGGATGAACGCGGGAAGATAATCTTTGTAGATACTCCCGGAATCTTTGGCAAAACCGAAGATTATTTATCCAAAAAAATTAATCAGAAGACTTTGAAAACAGTAAATGAGAATGTTGATGTCGTTATTTACATGGTTGATCACACCAGAAGGCGTGATTTTGAGGAAGCAAAAGTACTCGGGATTGTCCGCCAGATCAAACAACCTAAAAAGATTCTGGTTATCAATAAAGTTGATAAGGCAGAGCCCTCGTATCTCCCCCAATACAAATTCTTAGAGGATGAGTTCAAAGATGTATTCCCCATTTCTGCCTTGAAAAAACAACACGTAAAACCGCTCATGGACAAAATCTTTTCCTATTTGAAAGAGAGAAAACGATCAAAGATTACCGAAAAACCAGTCTATCCACTTCTTACCCAAGATAGTAAAACGTTCATCGCAGAACTTATTCGAGAAAAAATTTTTCTCATGATGGGAGAAGAAATAC
>CAZAJT010000010.1:0-23521 GCA_964485585.1 uncultured Gammaproteobacteria bacterium | reverse complement strand
GCGAGAGATTCTTCTCCCGCTTCGCGGGATCAGAATGACAACTGCGAAACTCGTGATAGAGAAAATTATCTGAGAGGAAATAGTGGCACAGTTCTTGCTTGGACTTTTTGTCTTCGTTCTGCCATTTTCTCGACAAATCTTTGATCAGCGAGAGCACCTAAAATCCTTTTTCTCCTTCAGGCGTCGGAATTCTTTTTACGGCAATGTTAAGATCGATTCCCGGTACTGCCGGTTGTCGAAATTCGAATTCTCGTATACCGAGAAACAGCGGACGTCTGTTCTTGACCTACGTAAAGCCATTCCTGAATAGAAGTAAGTTCACGAACCAACGATGGTGAATCGATATTGCCAGAAGCAGTATCATGAGCGGCAGGAACAATTCGAATATCGGGACGCGGTGTTTCTGACATAAGAATGCGAGGAGAGTTTAATACGGGTTTTAGCACTTGTCAATATGGATTGCATATATTGTCACAAGGCCACGAAAATGATATAGATTGTTACAATAAGATGTTTTAAATATAGATTGACAGAAGGCCTAAAAATAATTATTCTGCAATTATGGGATTAAAATCAGTGTAATAAAAAGTATTTTTTTCCCATACTAAAATAATTAGTAGATTTTTATATAGGAAGGAGGTGAATACAAAATGACGAAAGCAGATCTCGTAGCGCAGGTAGCCAAAAAAGCAGGTCTCACATCGAAGGCTGCAAAGGATTCGGTATCTGCAATTTTTAACACAATTTCAGATGCAATGAAGAGGGGAGAAAAGGTTGTGGTAACAGGATTTGGAACCTTCATGGTGCGCAAAAGAGCAACACGAAAAGGACGCAATCCTCAGACTGGTGCCGAAATTCAAATCCCCGCAACGAAAACGCCGGGATTTACCGCGGGCAAATCTCTGAAACGGATGATAAAATAAAGCACAAAAGATAACCCCCAGAGCCCCGCATCATCGTACTGGGGGTTGTTTTTATTAGGAGAGAGTGATATACTCAGGAATAATTGCTCAATGGTTCAACTGTTCAATTACTCAACTGCTATAACCATTGAACAATCGAGCAATCGGACAAGTGAACAATAGATAACCGTATGATGAAACTATTCATATTCTCAGCGTTTCTTCTTCTTTTTGTCGTGTTTGCGTTTCCGCTTTTTTACTTTAACTATTCACAGGTAGTCACCACGACTGATAAGAAAGTAAATTATGAGCTGCCCTATCCCGGTATCTTACCTGATAATCCGTTGTATTTCATAAAAGCAGCTCGCGATAGAGCACTTGAGTTTACGAGCCGCGATCCGATGAAAAAAGCAGAATTCTATCTTCTGTTTTCTGATAAGCGTGCCTACATGGGGTTACAGCTCGTGAAAAAGGGAAAACAGAAGCTAGCAATCTCTACCTTGTCGAAGGGCGAGAAATACTTCCTCAAGATACCGCCGCTTCTCTCGGATTCAAGAAAACAGGGGATACGATATTCCGATGAATTTCTTTTCAATCTGAAATTAAGTAACGCTAAGCATAAAGAGGTCGTTGAATCGCTGATGAAAGAAATGCTTGCAGGTGAGCGGGAAGCGCTTGGGCAGGTACTTGAGTTGAATAAGAAAGCAAAAGAGCAGCTAGACTTGCTTTAGTGATATTCGATTCCATTTCTCTTCTCCGGATCTCTATGCTACACGAGTTTCGCAGTTGTCATTCTGATCGGCCAATGGCCGAGAAGAATCTCTCGCGAATGCGAGGCTGAAACAAGTTCAGAGATCCTTCGTCGCTTCACTCCTCAGGATGACAGGAAGTGCGAAACTCGTGTACTATTGAATTTCACCACATCGTTTGCTATAGTAAGGGATCCGCCTATGCTTTCAGCTTCGGCGGACAAGGGAGGATATCTGCTGATGCCGAGAAAAAAAACTTCAGAAACAACTACAAAAACAACAAAAAAAGTTCAAAGTAAAAAACCATCCATCAACATCATGGAAGAATTGTTGAAGGATACTCAGCCGGCGATAATTAAAAAAGGTCAGGAAATACCCGCAACTATTATTGCACTTTCCCGAAAGAACGTACTATTTGATGTGGGTGCAAAAGCATACGCAGTGTTGGGAGAGCGCGAGCTTAAAGAAATCGCGACCTATTTGCCGTATCTCCATGTTGGCGACACCATTCCCGTAAAGATAATTGCCGAAGAATCAAAAGAAGGGTTTCCGGTTGTATCCATGCGGCGATTTTTTGATAAAGGAAAATGGGATATCATCCGGCAGAAAAAAGAAAATGAAGAAGAGATAGGAGTCGTATGTGGCGAGTACGGGAAAGGCGGCGTATTTATTGATTTTATGGGCGTTCGTGGCGTTATCCCAAAGATTCAGCTGACCGAAGATTATCTGCAAAATCCCCAGAAACTTGAAGGGCAGAAGATAAAAGTAAAGGTGCTCGAAGTTGATCAGGAAAAAAACCGACTCGTTGTTTCCCAGAAAGCGGCAGCCCTGAAGATTTCGCAAAAAGATTTACGCCGACAATTTGATCAGGTCGAAGTTGGTAAGGTGTACAAAGCAAAAGTGCTTGGTGTATCTGAATTTGGCATATTCTGTGAAGTGAACGGAGTCGAGGGACTCGTGCATATTTCCGAGATTTCATGGTCAAAAGTATCTGATGCGTCTGCGCATGCGCAGCCGGGAGAGACCATTAATGTAAAAGTAGTTGAAAAAAATGAGGCGGATTTGAAACTAAATCTTTCTCTGAAGCGTCTCGAACATGATCCATGGGATAATATTGAAGAAAAATATCCGAAAGATAAAGAGGCTGAGGGTGAGATTGTACGTAGTGAGCGGTATGGATACTTTGTGCGGCTTGAGCCGGGCGTTGAAGGACTCATTCATGTTAGCAAACTTACTGGCGATGAGAATCTGCAGGTTGGACAGAAGATAAAGGCGTTTATCGAACGCGTTAATAAAAAAGAACGGCGCATGAGTTTAGTGCTTCCGCAGAAGGAGAAACCAATTCTTTATAGATAAGGTTAAAGGTTCTTCTGCCCTTAATGTTTCATGCTTCGTCCGTTGTGATTTTTTGTAGAGTATATAGTATTTAGTATCTCGTATTTAGGGAATAAAATCCTAAATACTAAATTCTAAATACTATATACTAAATGTATGGAGCAGCATCCCGTGCCTCGTCAAATCACAACCTTTGAGTTTAAGCTCATTGGTTTTATGACACTGAAACAATTCTTATATCTCCTCGTTTTTGTTCCCTTTGGGTTTGTCCTATGGCGAGTAATACCAATTCCATATCTCAATATCGTCATTGCGGCTATTACGATATTTGCCGGATTTGCATTTGCATTTGTTCCAATCAACGATATCACCCTTGACGTATGGGTAAAAAATTTCATAAGACGTCTGAATTCTCCTACCCAGTTTGTATTCCATAAGCACAATCCTGCAATCTATTTTTTGCAGAATCTCTATTTTGTCACGGATCCGCACAAAGTGATGGCACATGTAGAGTCAAGAGAAAAACTCGCAGCGTATTTAGCCGCAACGACTCAGCAGCAGACCGCAAATCCTCAAAGGCAACAAGTCGCAACGATGTTGCAACAGGCGACAAGTCAATTGCAACCGACAGAGCCAGTTAAATCAGTTAAACCAGTTGAATCGGTTAAATCGGCAGATAACAACACAAGTCTAACTAGTTTAACCAATTCAACTAATTTCAACCAATTTCAACCAGTCGCTACGGTTTCCCAACCTATTCGTCCCTTCTTTATCGGTGTCGTAAAGAACAACAAAAAAATTCCGCTTCCCGGCATTATGATCTACGTGAAAGATCAAAACAATGCTACGGTGCGTTTGTTAAAAACAAACCCCCATGGTGTTTTTGCAACATATAGTAAGCTTCCTCCAAGGGAATATAGTTTTGAGGTCAAGGATCCAAAAGATGGATACTTTTTTGATACAATGAAATTTACCGTACAAGAAACCAATACGCAACCGTTTGAAATTTATTCTAAGGAGTTACTTTAGTAGTTAAATCAGTTGAATTTGTCGAGCTAGTTGAACCAGTTAAACTGGTTTAACCATTTTAACTATTTTAACCAACATGGCTATTCAAAAACCAACCTCACCAATTAAGTCAACTACACAATACTTCATCGAGATAGAAGATGTGAAAGATGATATTTTACTGCTCAAAGACTTTTCTGCCGCAACCGTCATAGAAGTGGGCGCGGTAAATTTCTGGCTGCTTTCTCAGGAGGAGCAGGCGTCAATGATATACGCGTATGCGAGTTTGCTCAACTCGCTTTCATTCCCGGTTGAAATACTCATTTTATCAAAAAAAATGGATGTGTCCTCTTACATCGATTTTATTCAAAACAAGATTTCGGCTTCGCACAATCAACTCATGCGTCAAAGACTCACCTCATATCAGGAATTTATCAAGACGATCGTAAAGCGCAATACGGTATTGGAAAAACGATTCTTTTTTGTCGTCCCGTTTTCGCCTTTAGAGTTGGGGGTGAGCGGCGTTAATACGAAAGGTTTGAATAAAGAATATGTTGTCAGTCGCGCAAAGACATCGCTGTATCCGAAGCGAGATCATTTGCTTCGACTGTTGGCAAAAGTGGGACTGCGCGCAAACGTAATGCAAAAGCAGGAGCTTACTGATCTTTTTTACAATTTATATAATCCATCAGGAACCGGACGCCAGCTCGCGCCGATCGAGAGCTATACCGACGTAGTTTTAACCAATGGTTAAAACTAGTTGAACTGGTTAAATTAGTTGAACCAGTTAAACTAGTTCAACCAATTCAACCATTTTAACCAATTAAACGAGAACGTGTTCAACTTTTTCAAACCAAAAAACAAATCAAGCGCTTCTGGTCATGTGCCGGCTGGTACGCAGAATGTTGCGGCAGTGGTGGCAAAAGGGACGGTATCAATCAAAGACATAGTCGCGCCATCCTTTATCGAGGTGGATTTCAATCATATCAAAATTGATGATAAATACTACCGCACCTTATACGTGGTTGGGTACCCTCGGTATGTTTCTGCAAATTGGTTATATTCTCTCATTACGTTTGATCATCCGCTATACATCTCAATGTATATATATCCTACCGAGTCAAAAGCAGTGCTCGAGGACCTCAAAAGAAAAATCGGTGAGATGGAGGCGACGATCGCCGGCGATATGAAAGCGGGAAAAGTCGTTGACCCCACCGTGCAGGTCGCGCTTGATGATGCGCTTGCTCTGCAGGCGGAGTTGGCAAAAGGCGCCGAGCGGTTTTTTCAGTTTGGACTCTATATCACCGTCCCCGCTGACACGCTTGATGAGTTGAGTCAGATTACCAAACAGATTGATTCTATTCTTTCGTCATTGTTGATAATCGCAAAACAGGCGACATTGCAACAGGAAGAGGGGTTTAAATCAACGCTCCCGATGTTTTACGACCGGCTCGGAGTCTGGCGCAACATGGATACCACCTCGCTTGCAATGACGTTTCCTTTTTCTACCGCTTCCCTTACCCGCAATGAAGGGATAATGTATGGCATTAACCAGCATGACGGATCGCTCATTATCTTTGACCGGTTTACGCTCGAGAATGCCAACTCAGTAATTCTGGGAAAGTCGGGGGGAGGGAAAAGTTTTCTGGTAAAACTGGAAGCGCTCCGACTGTTGATGATGGATACCGATGTCATTATTATTGACCCTGAAAACGAGTATAAGAAACTTACAGAATCAATGGGAGGAGAGTTTGTAGAATTTTCCTCGTCATCTCAATATCGTATTAATCCGTTTGATCTGGCGACTGCTGATCCGGAGCCGGACGAACTGCAGAATAAGATATTAAATCTCCACTCACTGATGCGTGTCGTGATGGGTGAGCTGGCGCCGGCACAGGACGCACTGCTCGACCGTGCGTTGGTGCTGACTTACCGCCAGAAAGGAATCACGCAGGATCAGGAAACCTTTAAGATACAGCCACCTCTCCTCGAGGATCTCTATAAAGTTCTTCTTGGTATGGAAACGCCGGAAGCGCGAGAGCTTGCGGACCGGCTTGAAAAATTTGTGAAAGGATCCGCTTCGGGTATCTTTAACCAGCAATCGAATTTTGATATAAAGAATAAATTCACCGTGTTTGGTATCCGCGATCTTGAAGAAAATCTCCGGCCGGTCGCAATGTATATTGTACTTGATTATATTTGGAACAGAATCAGGCGTGATAGGAAAAAACGGGTGCTTGTCGTTGATGAAGCATGGTATCTGATCAAACACAAAGATTCGGGAGCCTATCTTTTCAACTTTGCAAAACGTGCGCGCAAGTACTTGCTTGGTTTAACAACGATCACGCAAGACGTTGAAGATTTTTTATCAACGCAGGAGGGAAAAGCGATTATCACCAACTCAAGCCTTCAAATTATATTAAAACAATCAACCGCCGCTGTTGACAAGATTACTGAAACGTTTTACCTTACAGGGGGAGAAAAGCATTTTCTGCTATCAGCGGGTGTCGGTGAAGGTCTCTTTTTCGCCGGACAGTCACATGTTGGATTTAAGGTAATTGCGTCGGAGGAAGAAAAAACGCTTATAGAGTAATTCGTTAGAGTTACAGCTTCTGGGGTTGCTCTTCAATAGAGCCATCTCGGTATACTGCAATATTCTTTAAACCCAGTTTGTGAGCCAGTAAGTAAACGCGCACAATATCATCGGGTGTTGCCGAATGAGGTAGATTAACAGTTTTTGAAGCTGTTTCGTCACACATACCACCATTTCCAACCAACTGGCCTACCATTAATAAATGTTTTTCATATGAAATTTCTTTTGCCGTTTTAAGACACTCTTTATTTTTCAATAGAGCCGCCTGAAAAGTACCAGTTTCACAGGCGTGTTTTACAATTTGATGAGCATGAGTAGAACCATTAGCATGTCGTTTCACGAAACGTAGCATGCTTTCTGGCATGTTTTTTCGATCCTTTGGAATACCAAAAAAAGGTTCTATGCCAGAGCTACAATTCATCAGAATAGAAACCCTTGCTGCAGGTGGGATGGCTGTTGTACAAATATTTCGAAGGAGCCCTGTATCCTTTATTCGTTCATCTAATTTTTTCCAATCCAATGCTTTTATCATTTTAGTATCACTGTGAAACCGCTTCTGTAGATAGTTTTTATAGTATTTATTATTTTTTCTATCCTTCATAGCTTCACACGGTCCTCTTTTTTCTGCAAGCTCTATAGACATAATTTTCGATTGATAGTTAACAAAAGCCAAAAGATCCCGTATGAAATCCCGAGCCGCTTGAGATTCATAGGGCATGTCATAATAAAGTAATAAGTCAGCGACGCCGGAGATTGCGATACCGATTTTTCTTTTGTAGCGAGCGATGCGAGAGCTTAACGGATCAGGAAATTTATCCAAGCCTACGTCAATAGCATTGTCTAGCGCGCGAGTCAACGTTCTTACCGCATCTTGCAGTTTACTGTAATCAATACCGGTTGGTGTTACAAAGTAGGCAAGGTTAATATAGCCAAACTGACAGGTTTCTCCTCGCGCCATTCCCATCTCAGAGCATGGAGGAGTTGTAGTGTAGGGTAATGATTTTTCAAGCGGATTATCCTGATTCATTTTTTTAAGATTTATAATATTAGGGTCACCGTTCAGCCACACTGCCTGAGCTATTTCGTTTAGCAACCTGAGGGCATGGATCCTTTTCCCATTGGATAAAACATAATCAACATCGTTGGAGGCAGCGTGCATAAATTCATCATCAACGTCCACAGAAAGATTAAAATGAGCGAGATATCTCTTCTGTTTCGCGGTAATAAATTCCTGTACTCTTGGATGAGAAACATGAAGGTTGGCCATATTACCGATGTAGCGATCATACTTTCCCGTAGCGGTTTCTCGCGCTGCTAAATCATTCAACCAATAGAGTAGGCTAACAGGGTCATCATACGAGGTAAGATCAAATCCTGATCCCATATTCTGACTATAGTACGCAATAATTTTTCTCTCGGAGGCGCGTTTCTTTCTTAGATCAACCGGGATAATAGCACATGAAGACAAAGCTGCGTTTTTATACTTTGTGCGACCTGCGTTATTAAGAGTTGGCGTGCCGGGAGTAAAAGCTTTTTCAGCAAGATATTGCGCAAAGCGGTTCTTGAAGAATTCGGTTCTCTTGGGATCTTCATTCAACTTTGTTTCAATGCTAAATAAAGTGTATACCACGCGGTTAAACATCTCTTGTGGAGTCTCTCCATCCTCAAGGATTCGTGCCTTTGTTAACACAGAAAGAGCATAGGAAGTAGGACTGTAGGTGTATTTATTTAGCATAGCATACCAATTAGATATTTCCCGTTTAGAATTATATAATAGGCTAAATTAACTTTTCAACAGAATATATTCATGAATAATAGCAATCTGCTTCTTATTGGTTTTGGTTCCCATGCGCGGCGCATTTATTTTCCCGTATCAGAAAGAGATGGTGATACACATAACTTCAAAATAGTTTGTGCGGTTGACAGGAAAGAAAAACAAGAGGATATAGAAAATTACTTGCAGAAGCGTCCGAACAAACCTGAGCTATTATATATTGATGAAACTTCCGTTCGAAACAATTCTTTATCGCGTGACCTGAAGGCAACGCTTAATTCTCTTGTCGAGCGACATAAGGTTACTGGAGTGATTATCGCTACCGATCCACTCGTGCATAAAGTGTATGCGTTATGGGCTCTTGAACAAGGTTTGAGTATCCTTATGGATAAGCCAATCACGGCGGTCCCCCATGCGTCAATCAGCATAGGAGCATCAAAAAAAATACTGCAGGATTTCATAGATATAAACGATTATTATAAGAAGCAAAAATCGAAACAAAGAATAATTTTTAGCCTCATGGCGCAGCGAAGATATCATTCTGCTTATCAGAAAATAAGGGAAATCATTATTGAGGTGCACGAGAAAACTAATTGTCCAATTACCTCAATGCAATCTTTTCATAGTGATGGTCAATGGCGATTGCCAACAGAGATAGTTGACATAGACTATCATTCTTACAACTATGGTTTTGGTAAGTTCTTGCATACTGGTTACCATTCGATTGATATTGCGCAGTGGTTACTTGAAGCTACAGATAAGGGGAGTAAAAGAATAAACAATGTGGATGTATATACTCGGGTGGTAAGACCTGCAGATTTTTTTACCCAAATAACTCTTGATGACTACAGAAAAATTTTTCCAGATTTCGATACTTACAATAAATATTCGGAAGATGAATTGCTGAAGCTCACGAAGGGATTCGGAGAAATTGATGCGTTCTCGACACTGGCTTTTAAACATAATGAGAAAATTCTAACGTTAGGGAGTTTAAATCTGGTTCACAATGGCTTTTCACAAAGAGGTTGGGTTTCGAGCGCAGGACGAAACCTTTATAAGGGTAACGGTCGCTTGCGGCACGAGACTCATTTTATTGAGCAGGGTCCATTCCAGGCGATTTCTTTTATTTCTTATCAGTCAAAAGAGATTGATCCTACCAAAAAGCAAGGTGTTTATGAAGTTGGTGGTGAGTATCATCTGGATATACATGTGTTCAGGAATAGCGCTCTTTTTTCAGATTGGAAAAGCTACGAAAAGTATAGCATAAAGGATTTAGATGGCTACGAGTTAGAAGGATACTCGAGAGGACATCAAGAAGACGCTCGGCGGAAATGTATTCTTGAATTTGCATTATTCTTACAAGGCACCTCAAACGAATGTCTGTCGGAACTTCCAACGCACAAACGATGCGTATCACTGCTATCGGCTCTGTATCAATCAAGTGTCCGTGCGTTCAATAATAAGAACCCTGTTGTTACTATTGATTATTAACAATGACACATGAGTATTATGATACGAATGCAGTAAGAGAGTGGAATCGTTTATTCAGTGATCAGTATCACCAAGTAGAATACCAGGTGACGCTACATTACCTCGATAAATTCTTACCTACAGCTGGTCATATATTGGATGCAGGTGGGGGGCCAGGAAGATACACAATTTATCTTGCGAACAAAGGTAATAAGGTGACGCTTGCTGATATTTCTTCAAATGAACTAATGATAGCGAAAGCAAAGATTGCAGAAAATAAAGGAGAGGTTAATAGAGAATCAGTGGTAGCGGCTAATATCTTAGATCTCCCTTTTTCGGATAATACGTTTACTGCTACAGTAGCACTTGGTGGGGTTTTATCGCATCTTGTTCATGAGCAAGAAAGAAGACAAGCGCTTTTGGAATTGTCAAGAGTCACTGTGCCAGACGGATACATTTTTATTTCTGTGATGAACAGACTTGGTGAAATAAACAACATTCTCTCAAATTCTCCAGGGGCGATATATTTCATTGATCAATTTCTTACAGATGGAGATCACCGGCGATTGACAACAGGAGAATATACCGGAACCCACTTTTATACACCGCATGAACTGAACGTTTTCGTAAGACAAACAGGTATGAGGGTAGAATTAATCGCTTCTCTCCAAAATATTGCAAGTCCACTGCGGCACCATGTAAATAAATTGTCTCCGGGACTATTTCAGCAATGGCTTAAAGTATTCATACAATTGTCTCAAGAACCTTCTCTCTTGGGTGTTTCAAGTCATCTTCTTGTTATTGCTCGGAATCAAAAATGAATGAATTTCCTCAACATACTATTCCACCATGGTTATCATCTGAAGCGAAAGCGCTAAAAACAAACGCATCTGTATATCTCCGTTCATTTCTGGAGCAAAGAGGCATTGATATGCAGAAGCTTCGTATGGTGGTTTTAAATACTGGCGAGATTTCAGCTTCTTATTATTTGGAGAATTTAGAAACACCAGCCGTCCTAAAAATGAAAACACACGGCGCATTCGCCGAAGCTGAGACACTTACCGTTTGGAATGCCTGTGGCGTGCACGTACCGAAAGTATTAGATGCTGGAGTTATAGAAAACGTTCAGTTTCTCCTCTTAGAGCCGATACGCAATAGAGATGGTCAAATTGCACCGCTAGGGTACGAATTCATTGATGCGCATCTTTCAGACGCATCTGAAATAGGAAGATTAATGGGTGTTGAATTAACAAAGATGCATAGCGCACCAAGTGCATATGGGTTTGGCGGTTTTACGGGCGCGCAAGGACCAGTTTATCCTGCGTGGGATCGGTATTTATCTTTTTTACTCGATACCTACAGAGAATACCTTTTTTCTAAAGGAATCACTGAACGACAGATAGGCGTATTATACGAGCTCCTGCCAACATTATTGTTTCCAGAGCATGGGGTGCATATTCACGGCGACTTTGGTATTCACAATATCCTCGTGAGCGATCAGAACGATCTTGGCGTTTATATTATTGACCCAGATCCGCAGATCGGAGATCCGTATACAGATATCGCTTCAATTATGTTTCGACTCCAAATAAGTAAGATAATGCATGGTTTAAAATCAGATAATGCTGAAATTGCACATCAATATGTGAAGTTCACCCGATGCTATCAGGCATTGATAAATGCATATTTTTCACAAACACCAGAACCATACGATCTTCAAAGAAGCGCTATTCACCAAATAATCGCCCTGCTTCCTAAAATGTCAAACAGAGAGGCAAAATTGCGGATGTGGATAAAAGATGGATGGGGCGATAGTGAAGCGCATGAGCAAGAAATATATGCATACGAAGTGTTTTTACGCGATACTGCTGATACAATTATTTAAGTCCAATGAGTTTAACTAAAAATATATGGTTAAGAGCTGCGTTTTCTGTCAGGAAATCGAATGTCCAACATTGAGTAGGGATGCCTATTTTGTAACAGAACTAAAAACAGGATATGTGTCCTTTGGATACAACCAGTATTATAATGGTTACTGCCTTTTCATTTCAAACGTTCATGCTACAGAATTGCACGAATTAGAGAATGAAGTTAAGAGGCAGTTTCTCTTCGAGATGTCTCTTGTCGCAGAGACAATCTCTACAACCTTCAAACCAAGGAAATTAAATATTGAATTACTGGGCAATTCTCATGCTCACCTTCACTGGCATATTTTTCCCCGATACAAAGACGATCCATATCCAAAAATTCCTGTCTGGAATAACGAAAGCTTTTTAACCAGTAGGGCCCGTCCAACGAAGGCTCAGCTTGATGGAATGAGAGAAAAATTATTGAGAGAACTCACTAAGATATTAGAACGGGAGGGGTTTTAATAAATCTTCAGGGTATCCAATATGGAGCCAGGGAGATTCATATGCTATTGCATAGAGCGATTGGTGTTTTTCAACGATTTGTTGCATAACAGTACCAAAATATCGGTTTGGATAGAGCTTCATATAGTGAAATAGCTGAATGTCGCTTGCAAAAATCATAAGGTCGCGGAAGTGATCCGGATCAAGCTGGGGAGGAGCTTTTGCTATATACTCAACTACTTCCCATCCTCTCAGTTTTGCGACAGGGTGAGTATTGGCAATGTCGAGAAGAGGCGAGAGAATCGTTGCTACGTCCGCAGTGCTCGAGTGAAGAAGCTCTACAACCTGCAGGTATGCTTGAGGATCAATAAGTATGTCACCGGGAACCGCAAGGAAAACGCCACGAATATGTTTTTCTGCTTGTTTATAGGCGCCGTAATCATCGAGTCCATCAGGAACTACCACATAGGTTGTGGTTGTTTTATCTGGCTTATTCCGCTCAATATATTCTTTTACATCTTCTCCTCGATAGGAAACAGCAACTTTCAGATCCACGGAGCCAAATGTTGAAACAAGCTGTTCTATAATATGTCCTATGATTGGTCGTCCTTCAATTGGCAACAAACATTTTTGAGTTGTTTCCGTTAATGAACCCATCCGGTTACCACGGCCTCCAGCAAGCATCAACGCTTCAATTCCCATTAGTTATTTTTAACCATGAGGGGCATATAACAGTATTCATCCTTACCTATTAGTTTTCCGTCTTCAATTTTACCACCGTAACCCAGCACGGTTGCCTTACATGCTCCGCGACATTGTTTCATATAGTACGAGCAGCCAGTGCATCCCGTTTCAGTTCTATCAACATGTCTAAATTTTTGGAAGTTAGGGTGCAGCCATGCTTCTTGAACGGATGAGGTCAGTATGTTCGGACCGGTAAACCGACCTGCTGTATCAAACTCCAGAATAAAAGGGCAGGAAAACAGGGTGCCATCCGGCATTAAGCTGATGGCTGTGGTAAGCGCACCACATTCTGCAAGATTAAAAGGCGCCGGTTTTCCTGAGGAGTCGGGATAGGTTGGACAAAATAAGTCTTTGTATTTGTATATTATTTTTACTCCACTCGCTTTTATATCGGCTCGTTCTCTGAGTTGTTGCACTCTCTGCGAAAACTCCATGTACTCTTGGGTGGTTGGCATCTGATCAGAGAGGGTATTTCGAGCTCTTCCGCTGGGTTTCAGTGGCATGAAGTTAAGATTATAACCGTATTGAGCTGCCATATCGCCAAGAAAATCCACATCGTACATATTATCTTTGCCAATCGCTGCCGCGATGGTAACATGAATGAATTTCTGGGGGTTACGGGCATTATGTTCACGAATGCGGTCAAAAGTCTCCATTACCTTTTGAAAAGCGCCACGACGCCGTCTCCTGTCATTGGTCTCCTCTCGGCCTTCGAGACTGATTACCAGTTCATAGACACCGGAATCAAGTATTTTATTCGCTACTGCTTCGCTCCACCACCCATTTGTGTATAAGCCATAGTTCATTCCAAGATCGCGAGTAACTTGCATGGCATCAAACAAATCGGGGTGAATAGCTGCTTCTCCGCCAGTAAAGCGCCATTCCATAGTTCCTGCTTCATAAAATTTATGCATAATTTCAGCAGTTTGATCTATCGTGCGACGGTTTGGTTCGTGAACAAAAATGTTCGACGAGAACATGCAGTGGTCACAGCTCAAATTGCATTGAAGCGTATAACTATCGAAAACACGAATTGGTGCGGTGAGACAGCCGTTTGGTATAACTTCTGGTTGAACCATGCGAACACTGACTAAAGAGATGCGTCCTGTTTCATCTTGCTGGATGAAGCCAGTCTTTTGAAAATCAATGAGTCGATTTCGAAGCGTACCATTCCCTGAAACGATACTCTCGAAGAGAGCATTCTCTTGCTGGGAAATCTCCTCAAGCAGCGCGTATTCTGTAGGCTCTAACAATATGCATCTTGCAGTATTTGCGTCATACATTAAGCCTCCGAAATATTCTGGTCGCAGTGTAAATCTCGCTCTTTCAGATTCCGCCATGGATATATAAGACTATAGCATATTCTAATAATCTAATCAAGGTGAGACGTCAATTTTTTTAAAGTGGACTCCATTGGCATCCTTATGAGCTTTTATGACAAAATTAAATCTATTTGGTTCCAAACTTAAATGAAAGTCTTCTACTGAGTATGCAGTTAACGGTTTTCGGAGAAATCCTTCTGATGTTGGGTGGCTGGCGATGCGTTTTTTTATTTGCGTAAAATCAGTCTTCAGTCCGTTCAGCTCGTTTCCTATATACGAGGCACAGGTAAAATCTTCATTATCGTTCCAGCGGTTATCGGTGCATAAAAAGTGAACCTCCTGCAATTTGTTTTTCCTAATATAGTTAACGAGAGCTTTTGCATTGGCGAATGCACCGGTAACAATTTCATCGGCGTTTGTTAGTGTTTTAACGGCTTGTGTCCCATAACTTGTTGTCAGAACAACTGTTTGACCTTCAAAATTAACATGCTGAATCTCACTGGGTGAATTTCCATAGTCGAAGTCCGGGGGCTTGAGGCCATTGCACTCACCAGAAAGAATCCAGTCAGCATGCTGTTTTCTGAGTATTCGTGCATGACCAAGATCGCCAACAGCGTAAATGCGTCTCGCGCCATTATTAAAGAAGTAGCAGGCGGTGGTAAAAGCACGCAAGACATCAATAACGATTACGAAACCACGTACTGCGGAAAGGTCGCAAGAAATATCTATGATGTTCATTTTCATATCATCCAATAGATTATAGCACTCTGATGGCTTTTTATTGCGCTGAAGGTATAATGATGATATGGTTTCTAAAAAACTTCCTCTCATCAAAAAAGGCTATCATGGTGGAATAGATTTTCATGAAGGTCCGAAGATTGGATTACTCTTCTTCCTCTATCTGCTGGTTGCTGGTGTAATAATATTTTTCGGTATTCTCGTACTGCGGCTTTTTCAGTTAACTATCGTTAAGGGAGAATATTACCGGCGTATTGCAGAAGGAAACCGAATCCGAGAAGTTATCGTAGAACCAAAACGCGGAACTATAATCGATCGTAAGGGAATTGTCGTTGCGGAAAGTTTTAAAGCAGATGTAGACGCGGATATGACGCGGATAAGATCACCGCGAAGATATGTCTATGCTGAGGCGCTTGCTCCTATTATCGGCTATCGGCAGATTGCAGATCGAGAGGATAGCAAAAATAATCCCTGTCTTACCAAGCTGTTCCTTGGCGATAAGGTAGGAAAAAAAGGAATAGAAAAAATACATGAATGTGATCTGCGAGGCCGCAACGGAAAAAAACTTATCGAAGTAGATGCCGGAGAAAAGGTACTGCGAACGTTGTCGGTTGTTCCCCCCGAAAATGGCAAGACAGTACAGCTTGCCATTGATGCAGATCTTCAGAAAAAAGCATACGAGATCATAAAAGAGAGGCGGGCAGTTGTCGTTGGATTGAAACCGCAAACCGGCGAAGTGTTAGTGCTTACATCGTCTCCTTCATTTAATCCGCAGGATTTTGAGGATGAGAATACGCAAAAGATCGCTGAATATTTTAGTAACGCGGATAAGCCGCTATTTAACCGGGCGACCGAGGGAACCTATCCACCGGGATCAATCTTCAAAGTCGCGGTTGCTGCCGGCGCGTTGGAGAACAGAACTGTTGATGAAAGATACGAAGTGGAGGATACCGGGAAAATCAAAGCAGGCCCGATAGAGTTTGGGAACTGGTATTTCCTGGAATACGGCAAGACCGAGGGAATAGTGAGCATGGTAAAAGCATTACGCCGTTCAAACGATATTTATTTTTACAGAGTGGGAGAGAAGATGGGGAGCGATGCGGTGAAAGAGTGGGCTGAGAAATTTGGGTACGGTAAAAAGACCGGCATCAGTCTTGATGAAGCAGAAGGGGTCGTTCCCTCAGCTTTCTGGAAAAAAGAAGTGCTCAAAGAGCTGTGGTATCTAGGCGATACCTATAATTTATCCATTGGTCAGGGATATCTATTGGTTACTCCGCTTCAGGTTGCCTACATGACCGCAATCATTGCTAATAATGGGAAAAGTTGTAGACCGGAACTTTTGAAACAAGGGGGAAGGGGAAAGGGGAAAGGGGGAAGTTCAGAATGTGAGCAGTTACCGTTGTCACAGAAAACTCTGGCGATAGTGCAGCAAGGGATGATTGAGGCGTGCAGCCCGGGTGGCACCGGCTGGCCGTTTTTTGAGTTCAGAGTTAATTCACCTGTCATTGCGAGCGACCCCGCTGTTGCGGGGGAGCGTGGCAATCCCGTCACGCAAGAGATTGCTTCGTCGTCTGCGACTCCTCGCAATGACACTCGTATACAGGTTGCCTGCAAAACCGGTACTGCCGAGTCGCATGCAGAATCGAAGAAACCACACGCATGGTTTACCGTGTATGCGCCGGCAAAAGATCCCGAAATCGTTCTTACGGTGCTCGTTGAAGAAGGCGGACAAGGTTCGGATGTAGCAGCTCCGATCGCGAAGGAAGTGTTGAAAGCATATTTTGAACGGAGCGAGTGATTTTTACGGATTTGTAGCGGATTACCACTGATTATTTTATGACTCAATTAATCAATTAATTAAGTCACCGTGGTGTTTGTCATTTCGACCGAACCCCTGCCATGGCGGGGGGGTGAGTGGAGAAATCCCTTAAAGGATACAAAGGTGACACAATTTCCTCAGAAAAAAACCCCGATGACGGATAGTCAGACTGCGTGAGAAACGCAGCCACCCAGAGAAATGCTTGGGTTCGGGGTTGATGACGCTTTGGTTGACAGCGTTCGGCGGCTTGCGCCAAGCGGTTTAGGTTTGCCTGGCCTGCTTAAGATCGGTAATGGGCCCTGCGATCATCACCGCAAAGCCGAGGAGCGTGAGCAACAGGCCGTATTCTGTTCTCGTCGCGTAAGCGAGAAGGCCGCTCGTGTACGGATTGCCAACCCTGATCGTGAGATCAAGGAACACAAGAACGACGATACCTGCCCCAATGATTCCGGAGACAGCTTGCCATGCTGCATTGTTTGTCGCCTCCTTCTGCGTCGTGACCGACCCCGCTTTGAGGACGAGCCACAAAACAACTGCAGCGTGAACTGGCACGGCAAGAAGTAGCAGATACCATGTCGCCATTCCCATGCCAGCAATATCCGGCCGAGTGTTTGAGAACGCCAGTCCCCAACCGTTCAGAGAGAGGGTTGCCACGGATGTCCATGGCAAAAAGAACGCCACGAGCACCACGATTGCGCCCACAATGGTGAGTGTGCGACTGTTGATACGATTCACTGGATTCTCCTTTCCTGTTTTCCTGTTGTCGCCGAACCGCTTGTCAAAGAGCAAGAAACACTTTACCATATCGTAGCATAAAAGAGGAAGAAAAAAACAATGATTCGCGTGGATAACTTATGGATGAATACGGATTCTAAGAGGTTTTGGGAAGCTTCTTTACGGAAAGCTGCGTTCGATGTACACATTGACCGTATGAATCGAGTCTCGAATTCTTATATAATTCTTGTATAATAAAGCCAAACTGGAAAATTATCTACTATATTCCTCCTTCTGGTGGTGTATCACCACTTGTTCCTTTCATCGAAAATCTTCCTGAAAAAGCTCAATCTAAGCTGTCTAATACATTTTCATTGCTGCAGGAGTTTGGTACACAGGTAGGATCACCTCATGTGAAAAGACTTACTGGTACGCCATTATGGGAATTGCGGATTTTGGGTCAAGATAATATTCGTATTTTTTATACTGTTTCTACTAAAGAAATATTTTTACTTTTACATGGTTTTGTAAAGAAAAAGCAGAAAACACCTGCAAAAGAGATCGAAGTAGCTTTAGCTAGGTTAAAAGAGTACAAATCAAGAAGATAATCTACACTTGACAATTATCACAATATTGTAATATAGTATGATCATATGAAAAATTATACTAACTGGGACGATCACAAAAAAGACTTACTCAAAAATTCTAAATTTAAGGAAGCTTTAGAAGAAACCGAGCTTGAATATCAAATTGCTCGAGCTATTATTGAAGCAAGAGTTAATAAAGGATTAACGCAAGGTGAATTGGCAGAACGCTTAGATACTAGGCAGTCAGTCATTTCCCGTGTGGAGAACGCTAAAACAACCCCTTCTCTTTCTTTCTTGAAAAGATTAGCTTCTGCATTGGATGTTACTCTTCAAGTAAATTTTAAGCAATAAGTAATTCTCCCCCTGCCTCGCCGGCTCGCCTCGCTGATGACGCTTTGGCGAAGCGGGCTCGCCTCGCTGAGTCGAAGCGGGCAGGCGGGTTACTCCCTAACACAGCTTGACACTCATCCACAAATCGCTTACCATAAATCCTATGAACCGGTTGCTCAAAATCCTGCTTGGGATCGCTATCATATCAGTGGTAGGATTACTCGGATACTACAGTTATCTCAGTACCAAATTTAGTCAACAACAACCTAAAGGTGATACGGCGCGTATCGCTGAAAAAGAAAAAGAGCGCGCCCGTGACGATATTGTCATGAAAGTTGGTAATGAAAATATTTATCAGGGGGATATTGAATATAACTTACGTATTTTTCACCCCCAAGCAACCGGAAGTGCGACTGCGCGAGAAGCCGCAATTCGCGACATACAAGAGAAAATCGTTATAGAATCTATTATTCTGCAGGAAGGGGAAAAAATGAAGTTCACAACGTTGTCTGCAAAAGTTTACAACAGTCCTGAAAAAGATATTGTCGAGCGAAATAAACTGATAGATTCTTTGAAAACTAAGATATCCAATGCGGTGGTCAATAAAATCAGCGGAGAATCAATCAGTATATGGTTTCATAACCAGAGCTATCCTGAACCGAAAATGGGATACGAGAAAGCGCGCCAAGTGGCAAAGGAGAAAATAGATGCAATATATGCAGATCTCGTCGCAAAAAAGATCACCTTTAATGATGCCGCAAAAAAAATATTTTTTGATACTTCACTTCGCGACGTTGACCCCAATTATGAAGCAAACGCGTATTTTAAGTTTGAGAATCGGCCGGAATCGTCACCGCTCTTTGTGAATCCAAAGACTCATCAAGCCGCATTGTCGCTCAAGGAGGGTGAGACTTCACCAGTCCTCACTATAACGGATAAAAAAAATGACAGTACCGGCCAAGAATATGAGGCATTTTTCAGAATCATCCACATTGTAAAAAAAACAGGGGATGGTTATGCAGGTTTGGAAGATTGGTATAAAGCTAAAAAACAATCCTATGCGGTCAAGATATATTAAAATACTAATTCTGACGTTATTTTTATTTGTAGGTGGATTACCATTTTTATCTTCTTCTGCGGTCTATGGATTTGCTGCTTCACTGAAAGGTGATGTATATATGATGTTTGATGGCACAAAGTATTACCTCAAAAACATTTCTATTTATAGAAGGTTCGCTTCTACCCCTGATTGTCAGATTGGATCTAATCCGAGCAGTATCGATAATTGTCAAAACTGGACCGCAGAATCGCCCTTTTACAGTGATGATCCCGGCGTTGCCAGCAGTTATACCTATCACTACGACTGGGCGAATAATCAGATAAACCGGACCCGGTGGTTTGAGAGTGCTGGAAAGTATCGCTATGAAAACAGTCTCGACCCAACGTATCGGGGTATTGTGAAAGATGATGCCACAAGTACCACTGGATGCGGCGCCAACACTTGTGGTATTAACTGCGGATACAATGAGTGGCGCGCTGAGATTCCCGGTGATTATGGTCTCGCTAATTTCCCCGGCGGTTATAATTTTCGCAGTGGTTCCTTTGATTATTATCCTAATTACAGCGAAAGCACCAATTTTGGAAGCGGCGCATCGGTGATGGGCGTAGTAACAGAAGAAAATAGTCAGAAGTACCTGTGGATTCATAATGACAATGATGAGGGACATACAGGGTGGGATATTGAATGGACTCCCAATTGTCCTGCATCTGCTCCCGGCGGTCTGGCGAGCAGCGTACCTGCCGGTTGTTCGAATCCCGGCGATTATAAACAGGTTGCACTCTCATGGAGTCAAGTTGCTGGCGCGACAAATTATGCGTTTAGAGTAAATGGAGCTTCCGCAAGATTAGTTGGCAGTATGCCAGTTGGTGCATCTGATTGTACCAGTGGTTCCGGAAACGCATTATGTATAAATAGCTGGCCATCGACAAGTATTACGATAGAAGTTTTGTCAGGGAATTATGACTGGTGGGTGCATGGAGGAAATAATTCACTAAAGAATGCGTGTGCATTGACCCCGTCAACAAGTTCGTCATTTACCGTATCAGCATGTGCTACTCCAACTTTACCTCCTCCTACCGCAACACCCACCATTACGCCGACTCCAACCTTTGCGCCGACTCCGACTCCTGCAGCAGTAGTAAACTGCTATAACTTATCAGGAAGCGGTCTGCGCACTCAAAGCGGAGGGAGCGCTACTAACTCGACTATCTATTATCTCTATCCCGGCGAGCAAGCCACATTTACTGCGGGTTACAACATGAACCAGGAAGATCTTGCCGGAGATATCTACATCGCAAAACAGTCAGATAAAAGTTTGTCTACCTGCGGACCTACTGATGATCAGGCACAAGGATGTATTGGAAAAGACATAATAGGAACGACAGGGCAACTAAGCCATACTTGGACTGCGCCAAGTTTAGGCGCCAATGAAGACGGGATTGCTTATGATGTCATGTGTCGCGGATTCAGTCGTCCTCCTGCCGGTTGGGGAGAGTGTAGAGGAAATGCAGCATACATATCAGGTACAATCACAACATGCTCTGGTCCTCAGGCCTCTATGGAAGTGAGAGTCTACAAACCCCCCGCACAGATCTTCGGCACGGGATTAACAGTAGATATCGGCTCAGATGGAGTGGTAGGCAGTAAATATGGGATAAGCGGATTGCGGACAAATGAATTAGATACAACAAAAATTGGTAAGCGTTACTACAACGCTTTGAAAGTGCAACCAAAGGTATCAAATGAGAATTACAATATGCTCGCCGCTGTTTTCTCAGGGCAGATTACCAATAGTCTTCCTTCTAATTATCTTACTGCCGTGATGGGGAATATGAATGGAGGTTTTATCCTTGCGCGGATTCAGAAAACGGATGCTTATTTACAATCAGTTAATGCAAACTTTTATGATAATAGTTATTGGATTTATTACAATGGGAGCTGGACAGAGATCTCTAGCGATGGTTCGCCACGTACATTGAATTTAAATGGTGTGAAATCTATAGAAGTAAGTTTTGTTTCACAACAATCTTCTTTATTAAATCAAAAAGAACCGATATTTGATATAAAAATTTATAATCAGGTGCAAAGCAAAGCGTGGTCTACGTATACATTCCTGCGGCCAAACTTGGGTGAGCAAGTGCTCCAGTAAAAAAGGAAGATTCTTGTGGATATTATTTCTGAGAGCCGGTAATTGAATCAAGCAATACCGGTACATTTGCCGTGTAAGTAAGCGGTTTAGTGGGCTGTGGAGTAACGGTGAGATTCGGGTTAGGCGTAGGCGACAGAGTAGATGTCGGTGGAGGAGTCAATGTTGGTGGTCTGGTTGGTGTGGGTGTTTCGGTAGCTGGCAATGGCACATCTCCTAATCCATTATTGACATACCATGGCTGACCTTCGTGACTGCCGTCAGAATTTCTTTTTCGTATGACTAGACCGGTATTCGAGTGGTATGCAAATGTATAGCTATCTCCCCCCGGCAACGTGACTGTTTTCATATTCTGATCTGCTGCCCATCCTGGAGCAAATGCTGCATCCGCTTTTCCAATATCAAATACCGTTACTTTTACATCAGTGGAGGTTGACACAGGCACCGTTGTAAGTGGCCAGGCTGATATAACCCCTGTACCATAATTATCTCCTTTTTTAGTTGCTGCGCCTCCAGTAATAAGCATGTTACCAGATGTAGCCATGTAAAATATATAGTTTCCTCCGAAATCAAAATTAGAGACCCTATCACTAATGAGACTAGTAAATGGATATTCCCGGATAATACTATTGGTGGTACTATTTAAGATAGTTATTCTTCCGCTGTTATTATTTGCATGCACTACAATATTTTGACCACCTTCTATATAGGTAGTCAATGCATCGGCTCGGCCAAGCTCAGCATGCTTTATCTCTGATATAGATTGAGTTGAAGTGCCGCTCAGATTCATTTCTATATAACCACCTCCAGAAGGCGGCCGACCAAAAAAACGTACACCTTCTGAAACACTGGTAACATTTAATTTCCCATCATTTTGAGTTAAATTAACCGGCGTAGACAATTTCGTTTGAAGATTATATTTTTCGATTCCTCCAAAACCAAAATTAAAATAAAGATCATCGGGGGAGTTAGGATCAACATGTATATCTATACCTCGGCCAGGGGCTTTATTGTTATAAATATCCTGAAGATTCTGAGATCCATTTTCTAAGATTTTTGCAGCTCTAGTACCATCAGAATATATACCTATTACTATAACTTTTTGACCAATTGCAAATATAGCGCCAGCTTCAAAATCAAGCTGTTGGCTATTCACTAATTGAAATTTTCCCATTTTTACAACACCGTTTACGGTGTCTATTGAGGAGGAATATATTCTTCCGCCGGTTTCAGTGTCGCCTCGTTTATATGGTTTTGCTATCGTGTAGATTTTTTTTGCCACGCCATTTGCATCAGTCTCCACAAAGGTGGCAGATACTCTCATCGGATTATTTTTCATTTGTTCCACACTAATTGCTACTTCACTGAAATCCACTGTGGTAGTTTGTTCGGAAACTTCTTTGTTTTGCTGACCATCTGATGAGCGGATAAAGGGACTGGTTGGGATACGACCGCTTATTACCGCTCCGTTGGGATCGTCCTGCAGTTGGCCGGGCTCAACATAAGTTGGTCCCCGTTCTGGTTGATTGCCTTGACCTTGTGCCTGTAAAGAAGTGAGTGCGGTAATGAGTCCGAAAGTGGCTACGGCAACAGCCGGAGGAATAGCCTTGCGGTTATTAATCCGAGGGAGATATTGAGATAGTTCGCTCCATGCGAGAGCAGCATTCAAACGTAATCTTGCGACTTCTTCGCTGTGTACGAGATTATCTACGTAGTGTCTTGCTGCTGAGAATCCTTCCTGAATATTTACCATATAATGGCTACTTTACAGCTTATAATATTCTATTATACCTTACCTTTTTTCATTTTGCAAGCGCAGGATGCTATAGCTCGCGAAAAACAGGATGTCGTTTTTGTCATTCCCGCGAAGGCGGGAATC
>CAZAJT010000009.1:3498-27921 GCA_964485585.1 uncultured Gammaproteobacteria bacterium | reverse complement strand
ATTCTGCTTCGTTACCCTCGATCATGAGCATATGTGCCAATACCAGATCAGCTTCTGGAAGAGGGATGGCGGGCGCAACACACAGGCTGCCTGCGTATTTGCCTCTTTCGTAGACCCAAACCCGCCCGTGCCGGGACATCCGATAGGTTCTCTCCTGTCTCAACCGACTGCTCAGCTCGATAAAACCACGAAGCTTGAGCTGCCATCGTTGCTTCCAGGAAAGATGCCCCATTAGGAGATTCCACGCTCTTTTATCCGCTTCCTCCTTTTCCGGTTCCTTGGAATCTGTCATTGAAATGCTCATCCCGATGATGACGAGGATCACAAATCCAACAAGGTAAGGAAGCGCGGAGAGGAAAACGGAAATGTCAAGCGTCATCCGCCGACCATTTGAGGAACGATAACGATTCGTTGCTCAACCGTGGGGCCGAACTCTTCGATGATGACACCAGGCTGACCTCTCTCGTCCACGAAAGCGAGACTGCCTTTCTCCCGCTCTTCAACGAAGATCCTTTCCGCCTCGGCGACTGCTGCGAGCGCATCAGGATCACCCAATTCGACCTTTTCGGGTGACCACGCTACACCAATGTCGCCTCGGCCGCATAGAACGCGAAGGCTTGCCATTGACTTGATACCTCCATGGAGTTTTCTTGCGGCATTCTTCCTCTCCTTTCGCCCACGCAAATCACCTGTTTGATCAGGACAAGCTTTCTGCAAGTAGTGAAGATTGCCAAAAAAAGACCGAACTCAATCGGTCTCATATTGGCAACCTTCACGATAATTGCATTGCTGTTATGACTGTAAAAGTGCAAGATAAAGCTATCTTATCTGAGGAAAATAGTATAACACACTTTTAGATTGTTGGAAAGATATTTTCAACTCCGGGGGTTGGAAATAGCGTCAGAGCCAGTCGGCAATTGTTCGTGCGAGATTTTTCTCGTGTTTGTGAAAATCGTGGTCGGCGCCTTTAACGATTTTGTATGTGAACGAAGGCTGATATTGTTTAAGAATGTTTACCACCCGCGCAACATCGCCCCACGCATACTCATCCTTTTCTCCGTAAACAATCAGTGTTGGTTTATTGATTGATTTGAAGTAGCGAAACAGCGGCTTACTGGAAAGTTTTACGGCATGAATAACTTCATAAAACGGAAATATATTATAGTCTCCGTCAGGATTTGCAATATCGTAAAAACTTCCGTAAGAAAAAATCTCTTCTGGCAGTAATTCACAAATAAGCTCTTCTCCTTTTCTCTGTTTTATTTTCCGCTGCGCTTCTTTCAGAAGTTTGAAAAACTTCTGCTTTCCAAGAAGGTTGTAGTAAATGCCGGTGTCGTCTCCTCCCGCAAGCAATATATATCTGCTTACTTTGTTGCTACGGCGATAGTGATCGTAGACGCAGATTTTATTTGCTCCGGTTGATACGCCGATAAGATAAAATTCTCTGTACCCCCGTTTCTCGACAAACTCAATCGCTCCATCAATATCTTCACAACATTCTTTAATCCGCTCATACGCCATACCATACCGCTTTCTCTCAACTTCACCGTTTCTTTCTCTATTGAGCTTTTTGATAAAATGCGCGCCGCGATTATTAAAAGGAAAAAAAGAAATGCTCCGTTTATTCAGAGCTTCGGCAATAACTCCGCTCTCATGCTCGTCATAGAAAACAGACGAGCTTCCATTACCATGAAGATGAATCGCCACTTTTTGTGCGCGAGGAGCTTCATAGAAAAGACCTGGCAATAGCAACTTGTCCGCCGTCTTAAATTTTACAAACTCCGGCCTTACCATACTGGCTGCGATTGTACCATGTTCCATTTCCCAGATGCAACTAAAGTTACAGTATAATGGTATGTCTATGGAAAAGCTCCGCAACCGAGAGATTGATTTCTTGCGCGGGCTTTCCATCTTCGTCATGATTCTTATTCACACTAACGCCTATTTTCTCCACGATCCCGTAGCAAAGCTCCTCTGGGATTATTCGCAGTTTGCAGTAGCTGCTTTTATTTTCTGCTCAGCCTATCTGTTTTTTCAACGAACTATTCATTTTGACTGGAAAACAGTACTGCAATACGTTCGAAAAAGGATCGGTCGCTTGCTGCTTCCTTACTACATTTTTCTTATCTTCTGGTTTCCTTTGATCTGGTTTGGAGAACCGAAAAAACTGACGCCCTCATTCATTTTCCGACAGCTTACGCTTACTTCGCCTGAAAATGACATCAGTTGGCTCGTGCTTCTCTTCATCTCCTTTGTACTCATTATGCCCTTTCTTGCCCTTGTGAAAAGCAGAATGCGCTGGGGTTTCTATCTGTATTTCCTTGCAGGTTTTTTAAGCAGTCTCATCTTTCTTTTTTACACCCCTCCCTTATCATTTAAGCTTACAATGTGGCTTCCCTGGTCAACGGTCATTGTTTTTGGATTCTATACGGTTAACTCCAATAAAAAGCAATGGTTTTTTCCGGCAACTATTATTGGCTCTCTCATCCTCTTTATTATGCTTCGCTCTATACAACAAGCTGCTGGACATTCGTTGATACAATACGACAATAAGTACCCTCCCAACCTCTATCATATTGCTTACGGAATCTTTTCGATATCCCTTTTGTACTTTTTATTCACAAAAGGCTTTCTCAACGTGCCGGTGACGCGACCACTCCTTGTATTTTTCAGTAGATATTCCTACTCTATTTACTTTCTCCATTACCTCATCATATTTTTTATCACCGTCTTTCTCAAGCACGTGTCATTTACATGGATAACTCTCTTTTTGACTGTTCTCACCACCACTCTCAGTATTCAATGGCTTCTCAATCACGTCTTTGTAGACTATCGTCGCTCAACGTTAAAAAGTGGCCCAACAATCTGAATATTGGCAGGAGCTCGTAAGTTAAACCAGTCTTTAAATTCAGATGCGCTAAACGATACGCTCCCCCCATCACCGGAAAAATTAACAGAACTTGCTTTTCCCGAACCAAAATCAACGCTGACTGAAGCATCGGTAATTGTGCTAAACGGTACTCCTCCCTTGTTGCGCAATTCTGACTTCACCCGCTCCGGATCCCACGTATCAGTCCCCGCAGGATTGGGTTTATCAGGTTGATAAAGATGATTCTTTGAGCCATCGTCCCGTTTCGCCAAAAGGAGCACGTTTACAATATCGGTGATTTCATTCGATTTTAACCATGCTGTCTTGTTATATTCAGGTCGCGATCCCCAATCACAGTAAAACCAAGGCGAACTCTTATCGTAGGCATTACTTAATACGTCACTAAAACTTCCTGCAGAGCCGGTCGTAGTATCGGCAGCATTTTTCGTCCATGATGAGTTGGAAAACATGTATCCGCCGTGCGTTGAGGAATACTGGGCGCTTATCGGATTTCCACCCGACACCATCACCCATCCCCGTGTATCATTTACCGCCTGCTCCCATGCGCCGCCTTTTGGATCGGGCTTAAATACCTGACAATACTCAGTTGCGCAAATGGAACGCGCACCATTTCCGGTACGAGCAAGCGCATAGGATCGGGCAGCAACTGCTTGCGCTTTGAGTGCTTCAATTGGCCATGATTCCGGCATCTCATAAATCCGTTTGACATAATCCTCAATATTGAACGTTCCATAGCCGTCAACGGTAATATTGATTCCGGCATCATAATCTTTTTTCAGCTCATAGCCGGTGTAGTATGCCTGAAGAATTTGCTCTCCATTTTGACCGGCGTCTGCTCGCCCTTTTGCGCCATACTGATTTAATCCGACGCGATTGGGCACGCCGTAGGTAAAGAATGCGATGCGGGGCGAAAAACCCGGATCAATATCGCGATCGTCGATACATCCTCGCAGTGTTGTTCCTGCTGATTTTGGAATATTCAAACTTGCTTGTTTTTGAGCAATAATCTCTTGTTGTCTGGCAGACAATACCGCAATTTTCTGCTGGAGCTCTCCTTCATATTTTTTCGCTTTGGATACTTCGCCGGCAAGAAATTGGGATTGCTTATCTACCTCTTGTTTAATAATGGACAGTTTTCCTTTCTCGCCTTCAAGCGTAGCTTTTTTATCTTCAAGATTTTTAATGTAAAGCGCAATTCTGACAATCGCTTTCCGGTCCTCATCCTGAAGCGATTTTTGATAAAAAAAATTCTGCAGTGTAATTGTGATGTTCTCGCTAATCAATATCTCAATAATCCCGAATGAGTTTTTTGTAAGGTTTTTATAGTATGACACCGCTCTCTCATCAAGGAGTGTTTTTTGATACGCGAGTGCTTTTTCTCCCTCTTTTACTTCTGTTTCTTTTTTAATGATTTCAGCTTCGAGGCCGGCAACTTTGGCTTTAATATCAGAAAGCTGTACATTCAGTTTTTGAAGCTGTTCCTCATTGGTGGTGGTTGCTTTCTGAGAAAGATCGAGCGATCGGCGCAGCTCACCAAGCTGTTTTGTAATGTCGTCGTATTCATCGGCATATACATTTATGAACGAAAAGAAAAAAAAGGAAAAAATCATGAGAGAAACAAGGCGGAGTTTCATTACTCTATTATACAAACGAGCCACTCTTCTTTGCTATACTGATTACGTGATAAAATACCTTTTAATCGGCATACTCTTCTTAACATTCCTTTTTAGCTCTTTTTCTGTTGTTGCGCAAGATCGATACGCGACGTGTGATCTGTGCGGATACTGCAGTGGAAAACCAAAACCATCAGCATGGGAACAATGCAGCGTATGTCTCTATCCAACACAAGGAGTTGGAGATTATACGCTCAAGATCGATCCGACTACCAATCTCCCTCCCACTCCCCATCCGGGTCGCTACTATACAATGATCGGCTGCATACAAACAAACCTCAATGATTTTACCCGAGAAGGTGCAGCTGGTGGACTTGTGCAAACTATTCTTACTCTTATTTTTTCTGCGGGAGGGGGCATAGCCTTCCTCTATCTTCTTTATGGATCTTTTCTCATTCTCACTTCACAGGCTGATCCAGAACGACTCAACCATGGGAAACGGGTAATTTATGGAGCGCTTATTGGAATTATCTTTACCGTTGGCGCAGTGTTTATCATCACGCTTATCGGCAACAATATTCTTCGAATACCGGGGTTTGGGGGATAAAGAAAAGTATTATTTCTGTTTCCTTAAGTAGACTCCTCCCAGTAAAGCAGAAAGCACGAGGGGAACAAGAAAGGTTGGTCCTGTTTTCGGGATGGTAATCAAACCCCCTTTAGTAGTCGCAGACGAAGTGCCAGCTATAGCACCAGCAGCATCGCGGTATGGATGATAATCATAATTGAACACGATCTTCGCAGGTGTGGGAGTTGGAGTAATTTTCTGACCATTTTTTGCGGTAGTTTTTGGGGTGGGAGTAACAGTGGTAGTTGGCCCCTTTGATCGGCCTAAGGGGAGAAATCTTTCACGCAGATTAAACCTTCCCGTAAGTATTACAAGTAAAACAACAACAACCACGAGTCCCAATACGAATGAAATAACCTTATTAAAGTTATCCATAGCGGGTAGTATATCATTATAGGATAACAATTGCAAGTGGTAATTCTTCTCCCTCCATCAACCTCTTGCTAGCGTGATAATAAACACTTTACTTGCGCCATTTTTTTTCAGAATTCTACAGGCTTCCTTCACCGTGTTTCCCGTAGTAACAACGTCATCTATCAATATAATTTTTTGACCGCACGTTTCAGTACCAGGACGCAGGGAAAATGCATTTTGTAGGTTGCGTAGCTTCAGGTTTTTTGCTTTCAATTGGGCTTGAGGAAGGGTGTATTTCGTTCTCTGAAGCGCTTCAACTGCGACGCTGTTTCGAATATATTTCTTTAGAAATACACCGATGTAATCTGCTTGATTGAAGCCGCGCTCTTTTAATCGGTATTCGTGAAGAGGAATCGGCTCTAAACACCAATTACTATCCCCTCTTTTAAAGTAGTTGAGTTTGTAGAGGAACGTTACGGGCATAAGAGAAAAAAGATCGCCAAATATTTTATGAGCGCCTCGATATTTAATCGCCTTAATAATCGATTTTAATATATTGTTGTAAAAGAAAATGCTTATGCACCCATCAACGCCGTAGCGTCTTTTACAAAGAGGGTGAGTTAGTCCCCAATAGCTGCTTTTTTTGCAGTAAATACAAATATCTTGTTCGACTGCTACTAATTTTTTCTGACAGGAAAGGCAGATATAACTCCCCAGCGATTTACATACTACACACCACCTCGGAAACAACAAGTCTAAAAACATACCTCGTTTTATCATATCTATCTTCCTATGGAAATGGATTATATGCTACAATGGCTCTTGTTTTTTGTTGTGAAAATGTTTATTATTTGTGGATAAGTTATCCACATTGTTAAAATAACCTCATGCTGCAATCTTTTTGGGATGGTTTTCTTCACCATATTGAGAAAAACAGCCAGCAAAATCCTGTTGTTTTCACCGTGCTCCAGCAAATTCACCCTGCTAAACTTACCGACGACACTCTGGTCGTGTCCTGTGAAAACACCGGGGTAAAGATGTTTCTCCAAAAAAAGACGGAAATTATTGAGCATCTTCTCCAGTCATATACTCAGAAACGAATGACGATCGAGTTTGTCATTGAAGAAAAGAGAAGTAAGAAAGAGCCACCACTCCTTCGGTTTCAACCGACTACTGAAGACATGTTTGTCCGGGCAGGCATTCACGTAAAATACCGATTTGACAACTTCGCCGTTTCCTCCACCAATCAGGTGGCGTACGCGGCAGCGCAAGCAGTGAGTCGCGCGGTCGGCTCTGCCTATAACCCGTTGTTTCTCTATGGAGGTGTGGGAGTAGGAAAAACACACCTTGCGCAGGCGGTTGCCCGCTACATTCTCGAACAAGATCCTGCTAAAAAAGTTTTTTTCTGTCCGGGGGATCAATTCACCAACGAAATTATCGAAGCAATTCGAGAACGTACCACGCCAAAATTCAGGAGAAAATACCGATTGCTCCATGTGATTCTTGTTGATGATATTCAGTTTATTGCCGGTAAACAAACAGTTCAGGAGGAATTTTTTCATACGTTTAACGCTGTTGTATCTAGCGGCGGTCAGATCATCCTCACTTCTGACCGGCCGCCTGTTGAAATAAAAAATCTAGAAGACCGTCTGCGTTCCCGTTTTTCCGGTGGCCTTATCGTTGATCTCCAGCCGCCTGATTTTGAACTAAGAACCGCGATTCTTCTTATCAAGGCAAAAGAAAAAGGCGTTGAGATTGATATGGAGGCTGCAAAAGTTATAGCCCAGGAAACTATTGATGCTCGTGTGCTTGAGGGTACCCTCTTATCTATTTACGCAAAAACACTCGGAGTGAAGGATCGTATTGATCTGGAGGTTGTAGACAGTTACTTTCAAGATAAAGTAAAAAAGTTTATTAAAAAAACAACACCGCATGATATTATTAAAGCGGTTTGTTCTTATTACAATGTCAAACAGTCGCATATCAAATCACCGCTTCGTTCAGAGGAGATAGTGCTTCCCCGGCAAATTATTATGTATCTATTGAGAACAGAGCTTGAAATGAAGCTTGAAGATATTGCTTACCTCTTGAAACGGAAGGACCACACAACGATAATGCATGGATGTGAGAAAATAGTAGGACTCTTGATGAAAAATCCTTTACTAAAACAAGAGGTTGATAAAATAACCCAAACAATAACTGCTTCTATATAATTTCCACAGACTTTCAACATGAAAAAATTTCCATTCTCTTTGTCTTGAAAATCCAGTCTTTTTTTTGTACACTTATACCCACCATCTACTACTACTATTTTATATGAAAATAACTCTATCGAAAGATTTACTCCACGATAAGTTAAATATTGCATCACGTTTCACTTCAACAAAACTAACTACGGTCAATACTCTTCAAGGAGTATTACTAAAAGGAGAAAAAAACAAAATACATCTCTATACAACCGATCTCACTGTGTATTTTCATACACTTATATCAACTGATTCCGAAAATGATTTTGAAATTATTTTAGAACCGAAGAAGATAGTAGAATTTCTTCAATTTCTTAACCCGGGATCTATCGAAATAATAATAAAAGAAAAACAGGTTACCATATCTCAAGATAAAACCAAAGGGAACTTCCCTGTCATAACATCTGTAGAATTTCCCCTTCCTCCAAAAACAAAAATAAAACAGCAAAAAATAGATATAACTTTATTTAAAAAAAATCTACCATTAATATTATTCGCTACTTCTCATGACGAAACACGCCCTGCTCTTACCGGCGTAAATTTTGTTGTTGTGGATGAAGAACTTATTCTCGTTGCGACAGACGGTTTTAGATTATCTTTAATAAAGATGAAAAAACAGATAGAGTTATCAAATATGCTTGTACCCGGCAGCTTTCTCACAGAGCTTTTACGATATGGTAAAGATGAAAAAGAAATAGGATTCTCCTACATATCAGAAGAAAAGATGATAGCATTCTTTATTGGTGAAACAACCTTTTATTCCCGTCTCATAGAAGGAGATTTTCCTCCGTATGAGCGAGTGATACCAACTGAAGTTGTCTCAACAGTGACTCTTGAGCGAGAAGAGCTGCTGCGAAACATAAAACTAATATCAGTGTTCGCGCGGGAATCATCACACGTGGTAGTATGCGAATTTAAGAAAGACGGTTTGTATGTGCGGCCAAAGAAAGATAGTAACGCCGATAATACCGCTTATCAAGAAATACAATTGAAAGGAGCTGAACAAACCGTTGCGTTTAACTATAGATTCATGCTCGATTTACTAAACAACCTCGATACAAAGACGTTACAGATAGAAATTCTCCGACCCGATGCTCCAATAGTATTTAAAGCAGAAAAAAATCAGGACTTTCTTCATATTATCATGCCAGTGAGGATACAAGAATAGCCGATGGGCAATAGTGTATTAGCCGATAGACACTACGATAACTGTTATCTATTGCCCATCGGCTTTCCGGCTACCATATAGTTCTTTCTTCACCAGCGAATCGGTAAGAGTATTTTTTTCTCGTAATACATGAGTGTATGTAATTGGAATGTGCAATTCTCCTTCCAATAAGCGGATTTTCATGAGGAGATCGCGAAGCGAAGCCTCTTTTACTTTATAGAGTCCGTTGATTTGATTCACCATGAGCTGGGAATCAGAAAATACCTGAATATTTGAAGCAGGTTTCTGAGAAAGAATGTCCTTTGTGGCCGACAACGCTTCAATAAGCGCAGTATATTCTGCAACGTTGTTTGTGGCAACACCGATAGCTCGTGAAAACGTTTTCAGGAGCGTAGTATCGAGATAGAGAGTGTACGCTATTGCTGCTTGCCCGGGATTATTTAATGATCCTCCGTCGGTGTAGATAGTGAGAGTCATCCTTACATTATACGTTATGAGTTGTGAGTCGTGAGTTAAATACTCTAAAGTTGTCCTAGTTTTTCTTTCCGTTCTGCCTCTTCTTTTACAAGGTTAAGGAAGCGTTCAGTTGAAGAGAGGCGTTTGTGGCCGACAACTTTTGCTATATACTCAAGCGAGGCGCCATTCATCAATTGATGTGCAATAAAGGTATTGCGTAGATCATTTACCGTAGCGTGTTCAATTCCCACCTCTTGGAAGCATCGATCAATAATCTGTCTGATATTTCGAATAAGAAGTGGATTACCGGTGCGCGTAATGAAAATATGGTCATCTTTTGAGCTGATTCGTGCCTTCAGATATTCATCCAATGCTTTCTTGGCTGCTTTATTGAGAGGAACTTCACGCTCTTTATTTTTTCCATAAGCGCGGATAAAAAGTGCAGAATCTTTTATATCAGGAAGACGCAGTTCTGCGAGTTCGCCTATCTTGACGCCCGTCTGAAGAAGGACTTCAATCAATGCGTAAGTGCGCATATCTTCTTTGCCAAGATCCCGAAGTGCCCTATATTCGAGTTTGCTTAGGATTCTGGGAGGTGTTTGGGTGTATTTCGGATGGGAGATGTCAAGGGAGGGGTTTTGTTCAATGAGACCTTCATTTTTCAGGAAGCGGAAAAAAGTGCGGATAGAATTGAGTTTTCGGGAGGCTGATTTTTTTGTATAGTTTTCAGCGATGAGTTTTTTGATAAAGCCTTCTATATCGTCTTTTTTTACCTCACGAATATCATTTTTTTCGAGGCTTGTTAGGTATCCGATAAACTGCTCGAGATCTTTTTTGTAGGCAATAATAGTGAATTGTGATTTTCCTTGACTTTTGAGATGTTGTACAAACTTCTCAAGAAGAAGGGGTAAAAAATAACTATCCATAACAACCTATAATATATCATATAGGTTTTAAGAATGCAAGCGTTTAATCTGGGGCGCCCCATTCTTACAAAAGCATCTTCCCTATCCTCTTTTGCTAGTCGACAAGTGATAGTCGATTGCCAATAGAATAGGCGTTGACTCGTCAGTGGTTTTCCGGTACTATAATGTTCTGTGCAAACAATAACAAAAGACAGCTTTAAGACAGAGGTTCTTGATTACAAGGGAACGGTTTTCGTTGATTTCTATGCGGATTGGTGTGGTCCTTGTAAGCTGACCGGTCCCATTCTCGAAAACCTTTCAAAAGAACGAACCGATGTAAAGTTTGTAAAAGTAAACGTCGATGAAAATCCTGAGCTCGCTTCTCAGTATTCAATTTTTTCAATCCCCACATTTTTAATCTTAAAAAATGGCAAGATTGCTTCTCAATTTGTCGGCGCAATGGGGAAAGAGGGATTTGTAAGCGAAATAGATAAAGTAATGGGTTAGTTGGTTATTTTGTTACTTAGTTACTTGGTACAATCAATTGTTTTATTACTAACTAACCAAGTAAGTTCCAACGAATTAACTTCTTACTCTCACTACTTCTCCCCTCATCTCTCTCAAAGTAAGATGCGCCTGCGTAAGAAGGTATTTACAAAGCTCTGCAAGCCAACGAAGGGAAGAAGTAATAGGCGCATGGAGTCCCAGCAGTACTTTGTTGTCTGGTAAAGGTAGATTGACCGCCCGATAGTCGGGAAACCGTGTTGATTCTACTGTTTCTACTCCGGCCTCTTGCAACTCAGTATCCAGCACGACGTTTTCTTTCACTACCTCAACGTGGTTATTAACCGCTTCATCGAGCGCGTAACGTTCAACAACTTTATGAATTTCTTTCGGTTGCGTTGACGACTCCTGATTTACCAGAATTGGTTCAGATTCTTTTGAAGGAGCTATGGCTACCGCATGCTTCTGAATTATATGATGAATGGGGGTATGGTTTTTCGGGTCCATATGCTTATTATATACATCTTAGTTGATTTTACTTTGCGCAGTTTATTTCTCTTTTGCAGTTGTCGCACGTTGTTCTCCAAGAATCGGGATCATTCTTTTTTTCACCGGAGAGCGTTATATTACAATGTGGGCATTTATAATCAGGATAATGTTCACCAGTATCTGTTTCCAGCCTTGCTTGTTTGAGAAGTCGGTAGGTCGAAGAGTAGAGACTTACGAGGGATTGTAGCTGTGGGAGATTGTTGTCGATCTGTAGGAATACATCAAGCGTATCAACGCTTACTTTTCCCCCACCGCAGCTTCCGCTAAGCTCCATTTCTTCATATCCCCGATCTCTCATGTAGTTACGGATTGTCGATGTGTACGCACTTAAGATAAGATGCTCAGTAATAGTTTCCTGAGATAATGCCCCTCTGAGATCTTCTGAAAGATGAAACTCCGATCTCGATCTACCAAACAAAACATCTTTTGCCTGCATAAGCACTTCGCTAAGAGAATACGAGCGGGAATCTTTATCCCGATACATTTCTCCGTCTTTCCATTGATGATTAAAAAAATCATCGACACTCAATTCTCCTGCAGGATTGGTAACAAGAAAAGCGATGCGCTCGCGTTGAGAAGATTTCTTATCAGCAGCACTAAATAGTGATGGCGCAAGTTGTCGAATAACCGATTCATTGGTTACTTTGAGCGCAACGGCATTTATTTTTTGCCCGTCAAAGTATTGCATGTATAACTGACCATCACGGTAGGTAATTTGCGAATAAGGATTTTTAGGATCGTTATCAAACGACGCGGGACCGGGAGGACTGTAGAGAAGAATGAGATTTCCCGGGTTGTGTCGAAGTCTAACGCCGACTTTCAAGAAACCGTCTAATGGTAGACCTCCCCGTTCTCCCGGGTTGATTTGATTTCTCAGATTAAAAATCGGTTTTCTGGATTGATCAGAATAGATTTCTCCACCCGCATCAAGCCAATAACTATAGGGAGTAGATACGGGATGATCGTCTAAAACTTCTTTTGTAAGCGAGGCAATTTGTTGTGCAAGTTCACGCTCACGTTCAAGAGGAGTGAGTTGTTGAAGACGTCGGTGTTCTGCGAGCGTAATGCCAAGTTGTTTGAGATACCGATCTTGTTCGAGAGTTGCGGGCATAAATGATTCCCTGCTCGGGGCATAAAGCTTTGGTCGGTCTTCGGACTTTCACCGCTGCGGCACAGTTACGGATTTTCACCGTATTCCCGTTACTCCTTCGATTAACTCAAGGTTGAGCCTTCTCTCCCGACACTATCAGGAAATGGCTCGTACCAAAGCGTGCAAATAATAAAATGCCACCAATAAGATTACCGAGTCAGAACGAAAAATGCAAGAGAAGTTTGTTTATGTAAGAATTTCTTTACCGCGCGCGTATCGGCGGGCGAACATAAAGAGGAAGTCGGACAAGCGATTTAAGTATTGAAGAATTATTGGTTTATTTTCAAGCAGGATACCAGAAGTTTTTTCTTCTTGGAAAAACGTTACTACTTGTCGTTCTGCACGACGACAAATAGCTCGAGCAAGATGGGTGAGCGACGATCGTTCAGTGCCCCCGGGAAGGATAAAACGCGTTAGTTTTGGCAATCTTTTCTCTAAGATATCAATCTCTTGCTCAAGAGCTATTGTTCGCTGGGAGATCAATGTCAGATTGAGATCTGCGCCGGAAAGAAGGCTCATGATTTGATAGAGATCTTTTTGTATGTGCTGAAGGAAGGATTGCACTTTTTTCCGACTTTCTTTTGCTGCGAGTAATCCAATGATGCTTGTGAGTTCGTCAAGAGATCCATATGCTTCGATTTGGAGACACGCTTTTGACAAACGTTTTCCTCCAAAAAGTGACGTTTTCCCTCTATCGCCGGTTTTGGTGTAGATGGACATAAATTAACACTGGGCGTAACCACAACTGTAGCATTTAGCGCATCCTTCCTCATGGGCGAATGTGGCTTCCCCACAGGCTGGGCAAAGATCAAGCGTTCTCATTGCGGGTTCTTGCATCTGTGTTTGGATAAGAGGCGGTTGTGTTTCTTCGCCCACCAACTTCGGGCGAGACGCCAATTGTTCTTTGACGTGAGTTTCGGCATGACCGTTGAACTTAAAGTGTATAGAAAGCACTTTAGCAACAGCATCAGGAAGACTTCGAATACGCTCCTTTCCAAATCCCAATGTGCGTGCTCCTCCAATTCCCTGCAGTTGATCAATAATCTCCTTCACCCGCTCACGGGGAGAAAGCGACGAGTTGAATCGCAGCGTTAAAGAGATGATTCTTCCCAGACCGGTTGCCATAGCATAGACGTCAGTCCCCGCTTTCCCCACATTAATGAATACTTCCAACGGTTCGTTCTTTTCATTGGTATTAACCGTGATAAACGCGGTGCCCACCGGCGTGTTAATTTTATACGTTGAGCCATTTACTACCATGGGTCGCGGTTGTACCGGAAACTCAGGTGCTTTTGGTGCATCTGCTTTTTTCTCCGCTTTCCTCTCAAGCACCCCCGGTCTCGACCCATCTCTCATATACGTAACACCTTTTAAACCAAGCTCGTACGCGAGCGTGTATAGCTTTTTTACATCCTCAACCGCGTGAGCATTCGGTGCGTTAACCGTTTTCGAGATTGATGCGTCTACATATTTTTGTATTGCTGCCTGTACTCGTACATGGTCTTCCGGCGTAAGGTCGTTGGCAGATACAAACCAGTCGGGTTTCTTGACCGCGCCTGCTTTCAGTTCCTCTCCATGTTTCTGACACCACTGATCGTAGAGATGGTGACGCATGATATGGGTGCCGAGCCGATCACGGCGAATAAACTCAAATTCATACACTGGTTCAATACCTGAAGTAGTATTGGCCATAAGCGATGTGGAACCGGTTGGTGCCTGCATTAGAATTACCGAGTTTCTTACCCCATGTTTTTTAATCTCGCTCTGCACTTCGTTTGGTAGCTGTTGAATAAATCTGCTTTTTGGAAAAAGGCGCTTGTCAAACTTCGGGAACACTCCTTTCTCTTGTGCGAGTTCAACCGATGCACGATACGCCTCATCGCGGATCAGTTTATAGACCTTCTCAACAAACGTGAGTCCTTCCTCTGAGCCATAACGCAGATGGAGCTTGATTAATGCATCTCCCAAACCCATGGTGCCTAACCCAATTCTTCGTTCACCCTCAAACTGTGTTTTCCTGATTCCTTCAAAGATGTACGGATCCATATCTACGACATTATCCTGAAAACGTACTGCGGAGTGCACAATTTTTTTTAGTTCTGTAAAATCAAACGTACCTTTTTTGTCGACCTCATCAAACTTGACGAGCGCCGAAAGATTAATTGAACCGAGGTTGCAAACACCCCACGGCGGCAAACCCTCTTCCCCACAATTAGAAACAACGATTCCATTTGCAGAAAATCGGTGGATATCGGCTACGGTTATATCGAACACCTTTTCTATTCCGTCTTTCTCAAGGTTAACAAAGGTAGCAGTTAATGACTCGCGATACGGACCACGGTGATAAAGGGCAAGAAGGCTTTGGAGTTTTTGCTGTTTCCTTTCTTGTAAAAACCCTACCAATGCGGCAAACTTGAGAATGCTTTCCTTAGAGATCACTAATTCATGATAAGCTTGACACATAAACGATTTTAATCCTCCATTCCCATCAGGTAGTAGGCGCTCGCCCGCTGCCCTGCGGTTTGTATAAATTTTACTGAATATTCCGAAGTTGAGGAGTAGTCGCTGCGTTTGAGCAAGAAGATCAAAGCTTATAGAAGTTAACCGTATGCTAACTCCTTTTGCGGGATTACCTATTACTGTACCGTCGCTTGAAAACAAACCCTGCAAAAAACCTCTTTGAAATTCTTCCGAACCCTCAAACACCGCTTCTGGTACTTGATATTTATTCTTATGAGACAGGCCATAATTATGAGCAATTCTCCATAACCGCACCGATTCGATTACTGCTTTATCTTCATGGTTAATATACTGGGCAGTAATAGGAAGATATGATCTCACCGTTATTTCTTCTCCCTCGATCATCTTTTGTACGAAGGTAGCAAATTGCGGAGCGAGTTCTTTTTTTTCTTCTTTGTAAAAATAAAGAGTAGCAACGTCACTTTTAATCGAGCCGTCGCCGACAAGCCATCCTAACACTTTACCTTCGTTGAGGTTTCCTCGTACTCCGAAGTAACCTCCTGTAGAAAGAAGAATTTTATCACCCGATTGTAGTTTCCCCGCCTCAATTTTTCCTCTCGTTGTAAACACCTTATGATCTTTTGTTAATCGTAGTCCGTATCCTTCCTTTGTTTTTAGACTATAAACAGGTTTAACTCCGGTAAACTTCACTGCGGTTGAGAGATAGTCTTTGCCGTTCACAACCACTCTAGACGGTGATCCTTCTTCATAGAGTTTCCCTATGGTTTTGAGGCCATTAGTAGTAGCAACAAGAGTATTGGCGGTTACGCAAGGATTTACACAATTAATGCGATTCCAGTAATAATTGTTGTGCATTTTATTGTAGCGCTCCATAAAAACCACTCCGGGCTCGGCCGATCGCCACGCAGCCTCAGCGATAAGATCCCATATTTTACGCGCCTTTACGATTTTATGAACAATAACTTTTTTACCCAGTCTTTTCCATATTTCCAGATCGCCATCCCACTTCTCATCATATTCTGGATCAGTGGTATCAGGAAACACGAGTGGCCAGTCTCCATCGCGCTTGACAGCTTCCATAAAAGTATCGGAGATACAGAGTGATAAGTTGGCGCCATTAATGCGGCTTAAGTCTTGTTTTACTGTGATGAATTCCTCTAAATCGGGATGCCAGTCCCAGAGCATGAGCATAAGCGCTCCCCGCCTGGTGCCGCCCTGTTGGATAATATCTTTGGTCGCAAGTGAGAAAAGCTCAGCCCAATTACAGGGACCAGAAGAAAATCCGTTGACTTTTTTTACCCGCGCTCCCCGCGGTCGAAGCGATGAAAGATTAATGCCGACCCCCCCGCCGTGCGCCATGATCTCAACCATTTGTTTCAGTGTCTCAAGGATGCCATCGCGCGCATCTTTTGGTGAGGGAATGACAAAGCAATTGTAAAATGTTACTGAGTAGCCGGTGCCGGCGCCCGCCAGTATTCTTCCTCCCGGAATATATTTAAAGTCTTCCATGGCTTGGTAAAAATCCTTCTCCCACCTCTTACGGTTCTCTTTTGATTCGACTTGTGCGACTGCTTTTGCAATGCGTCGCCACATTTCCTGCGGAGTTTTTTCCACAGGATTTCCCGCCTGATCTTTCAAGGAATAGCGGTCTAAGAATACCTTTTCTGATACACCGGTTAGTTTCATATGGCTTGAGTTTTAAATTATAACAATTTTGTAACAGCAGAAAGCGCTATTTTGTAATAAATAGGTAATAGCCCGCCTACAGCAATTTTTTCAATTCTCTCCCAAAATCTTCTACATCGACAAATCTTCTGAATACCGAAGCGAATCGAATATATGCGACCTTATCAAGCGATTTTAATTTTTCTGCAACAAGGCTACCGATAGTGTCGCTTGCTACCTCGGTTGAATCTGATTGTTTCAGTTCGATTTCAATCTCAGAAACAATGCGTTCAACCTGTTGAGCTGAGACAGTCGTTTTCCCGACCGCCTTCAGTATTCCGCGCATCAATTTCTCTCTCTCAAATCGCTCGCGCCTGCTGTCGCGTTTCATCACCAAAAGTGGCGATTCCTCCACCCGCTCATAGGTAGTGAATCGTTTTTGGCATTTTGGACAGGTTCTTCTGCGCCGTATTACTCGTCCATCCTCTGAAAGTCGTGTTTCTATGACTTCGGTGTCAGTGTGCGTGCAAAAAGTACAATTCATCTAGCCAGAACCAATTGTAACTAATTAAATTAATTGTAACTACATATTTGGTGTTACAATTCACTGTATAACACTACCTGTGTTTAGACAAGAGATCATTCTACAAACAAACTACATCATGAGAAACTTCTAGCCGTGATGTGAGATCTCGTGATACGAGTCACAAAAAATTGTTGAACGAATATTAGATGCTGGATCTTAGATGCTGGATGTTGGATCACAAATTTTGAATATACTTTATCTAATATCTACCATCGAGTCATATGATATGATAGAGACATGGAACGCTACGTATTAGACACGAATCTATTTTTCAATATGGAAGGGGGCTTAGGAATAGGTAAAACTACCGAAGATGTGGTAATCGTTCTCACGAAAGCTATACGAACTGTGAAAGCGAATCGGCAGGTGGAGTTTTTAATGCCGCCCCGAATTATAGATGAATTTTTAAGTTTCTTTGAAGATAAGTCACAGGGCTTCATAAGAGACTTTCTTTCAACTATTACCGTGAAATCTCCTGATCTTCATACTGCCCAGCTTTCTGCTGCGATAGTGTGGCAGATCATTGATGATGTTCGTAATCGTAATTATCGGGGGCAAACGATAGCAGAAGAAGAAATTGTACAAGCTGCAAAACAGATGGCGCAACAGAGCTTATCGGACAAAAAGCAGTTCGAGATGGTTTTGGGGCCTGTTGTCAAACGATTCCGTATGCGGTACCGCCAGGCTACCCGCTTTGGATTTCTTGATAGTGTTGCTGACTTAGAGCTTATTATGCTTGCAAAAGAAATTGAAGGGTTTTTAGTAAGTACTGATGAGGGGGTGCTTCGCTGGGGACGGGTTTTTGGCGTCAAGGAGATGTCGGCGCCGGTTTTTGGGAAAAAGATGATAGAGTAGCGTCGTCATCATCCGGAAGCAACCGGGAAAGCCAATTGACCATTTTATCCGTGATTGTCTGATGCGGTTTATCTTGATAAATAAGATGCTCTGAAAGAATACTCTTTACCCGATTTTTTATTTCTTCGTTGGGAATAATCAGATAGGAATGAAAATAATACGGAGCGTGGGTGACGATTGTCAGAATAGTAAAATCAAATCTGCGGGTAAAATAAAAATGAGATAGTGTTTCCCACCGCAGCGTAACTCCTGCTGTTTCGATGCCAAACTTCGTTATTTTATTTTCTACATCGGGAGGCGGTGTAATCGTAAGCGCATAGAAAAGAAACAGAATAGCCCAGATGGGAATAAGCAGAATCTTATCACCGAAAAAAAATACAATAAGCGAAAGAAGTAACGTAAGCGCCAAATAAAAACGAAGAATATTTTTACCCCGTTTCTTATAGGCGCGAAGCGGCGCTTTCCATGCAAAAATCACCTGTGGGTTATGTTCAATAGGTTCCGTTGAGGACTCGTACATACTATCATCATAGGATCTCAAATCTCAAATTTCAATGTCAAACCTGCCTGCCCGCTTCGACTCAGCGAGGCGAGCCCGCAAGACAGGTCTACATCGCAAATCGTTAAGTTTTGCGCTTTGCGATTTGAGCTTTGAATTTACTATGGTATAGTAATCATATGCGAACGATAGAGATTGCGCCAAAAACAATCATATTCACTGTGCTATTTCTTCTGGGGATATATCTTCTCTGGATCATAAAGGATTTACTGTTCTCGCTTCTTATCGCGTTTATTTTAATGAGCGCTCTGCGTCCGGCAGTGCGGATGCTGGTTGACCGCTTACAAATCCCTCGAAAATTAGCAGCGGTGATGATTTATTTATTATTCATCCTTGCTATTGTGTTTCTTGTTTCTCTTATTCTTCCACCAATTCTTACCGAAACAACCACTTTGTTAAGAAACCTCCCCGGAATTATTCGCGAGATCGTGGTAGATCCCAATATTAGATCATCACTGCAGGTAGACTCTCTTACTCAATATCTTCCCAACGTGACTTCTCAGGCGCTTGAGATTGTTGGAAAACTCTTCTCAAATGTTATTTTTCTCGTATCTACCCTCTTTTTTGGCTTCTATTTTCTTATGGAAGAGAATATTATTCGGCGGTTCCTTGAACGCTTCGTCAGCCCTGAAAAAGCGCACGCTGTAGATCTTATATTTGAGAAAGCAGAGCGCCGAATGAGCGCATGGTTTTGGGGAGAGTTAGCTTTAATGTGCATTGTAGGGTTTCTTACTTTTTTCGGACTCAATCTTATCGGTATGAAATATGCTCTTGCTTTAGCAGTGCTGGCGGGATTGTTCGAAGTAGTTCCGAATTTGGGACCGACGTTGTCAGCAATTCCAGCGGTATTGATCGGCTTATCAATTTCACCGATAACGGGGATTATTACTCTGGCGCTTTACTTTATCATTCAGCAGTTGGAGAATACTCTTATTGTTCCCCTTGTTATGAAGAAAGCGGTCGGCCTTGACCCCATCGTTACTCTGATCGCGCTCATTATCGGTGGAAAGATCGGTGGTGTTTTAGGCGTACTTCTTGCTATCCCCCTCCTCCTTTTTATCGGCACGTTCTACTTTGAAGTAAGAAAAAACAAGCTCCTTTTTGAGAATGTCCTCTGATCTGCGGATAATCCTCGGTAAATCTGCGGGAATTATTCTTTCTCCCTCTGGTGTAGGAATTGCTGAAATAAGCCCTTCTGATTTGCGAGCTTACTATAGGTACCTTCTTGTATAACCTGACCGTCTTTCATGACCAGAATCCTGTCGCTATTTTTCAACGTGGTGAGGCGATGAGCAATCGTAATGATCGTTTTATCACGAAAGATTTCTTTAATAGTTTGTTGGATTCTTACTTCGTTTGTATTGTCAAGAGCGGAAGTAGCCTCATCAAAGATCAATATCTCCGGTGCCTTCAGTATGAGTCGCGCCAGTACCATCCTCTGCTTCTGGCCACCGCTTAAATTATTTCCATTCTCAGTTATTGTTCCAGTCAAACCACCCATTGCGAGTACTTCACTATAGACATGAGCTTTCTCTAAGGCTGTGATAATTTCTTCCTCCGTTAACTTTTTACTACATCCATAGATAACGTTTTCCTTCACACTTCCAGAAAATACATAGGGATTCTGCGGCACATAGGCTATTTTCTCTGCAATAATTTCCCTTGAGAGCTCCAGTAAATCGTTTCCCAACATATGTATTGTTCCTTTATAGTTATGGACGAGGCGTAAGAGAATCTTGACGAGCGTTGATTTTCCACAGCCAGATGGACCCGCAATCCCAATCTTCTCTCCACGTCTTATCATAAGTGTGATATCGTGAATTATTTTCAAATGGGGAGTATTTTGATAAGAAAATGTGAGGTTTTTTATCGCTATTATAGAATCGAGTTGATCAGATAAAGCAGCGTGGGAAGCGCTTGTTTTATAGGAAGGATCTATCGGCTGATGAATGAGATCATACAAATCATTGACACGTATAGATCCTTCGTGTGCATGGTCCAGAATACGATGAATTTCTCGCAAAGGGTTCGTGATGCTCAAAAATAGCACCGAATACACGAGAATATCTCCTTTTGAAATTATCCCCTGCGCGGCAAGCAGTATAGACATGCTGATAACGAGGATATAGAAAAAACTTTCATTAAGATATTTTGCAGCATCAAAAAAGGCCATAGCAACGTGATGTTTGATTTCCTTTATCCGCAACTTCTCAGCGATTGACGCTACTTTCTGCGCTTCGTGATCAACGGTATTGAGCGTTCTTACGGTTTCAATGCCGCCGAGCATCTCAACAACTGCTCCATCAATTTTCTCCTTACTTCGCAGCAGTGAAACCCGTATTCCTTTCTGAGAAGAAATCTGCGTAATCACCAGAAGTAATCCTACCGGAATTACTAAGATCATTATTGAGGCGAGGAGCGGTTTTTGTAGTAAAATAATAATTATTGCTGCAAGTGCGCTGAAGAATTCGGGGAAAAAATGCAAAAAACCAAGCTTTATCAAAGTGATAAGTCCTTGGATAGAGCGAAATACTCTTCCATGTAACGAGCCAATTTGTTGAATCCTCATAGATGCGATGTTGGTCATTAATACCTGTTTAATCACGCGAACGGTTTGTTTTTTTTCAGTTTGAGTCGCAATGTTTTCTACGAGGTATTTTCTTACTACCGTTATTGCTTCACGAAAAACAATAACGAGAACCACAAGCGATAGAAAAGGTACGGCGAGGGAAAACTGTAAATGCGGCGCATTGATCAAAGTATCAACTAATTTTCCCAGTATGACGGCGGGAAGATTCGTAAGAAATCCGGTAACGATCATGAGCACAGAAGCAATGGCTAGCGTTCCTTTTTCTCGTTTTTCAAGAAGATTAATAACTCTCCGGAATCCGTGAAGAATTTCTAAAAATTCCTTAAGCATAATGAGCATGCGTTATAACTGACGAGTTGATTATAATGAATCCATATGCGAATAGCAATTTTGGGCGGTGGGTTTACCGGATTGAGTGCCGCTTACTATCTCCGGAAAAAAGGACATGACGTTACTCTTTTTGAAAAGGAGACCGTACTGGGTGGACTGGCAGCTGGATTCAGGGCAGTAAACTGGGAGTGGCATCTCGAGCGCAGTTATCACCATCTTTTTTCCAATGATATTTACATTCTAAATTTTTCGAAAGAAATAGGATTCTCCAATATTGTTTTTCGTTCGCCTGAAACGGCCTCGTTGTATGAATTCTGCGAAACGGGCAAGCCTGCTACGGGTAATTTCCGCGCATTTCCCGTAGATACTCCGCAAGATTTCCTAAAATTTCCGCTCCTCTCGTTGCCACTCAAGCTCCGCGCCGCTTTGGTGCTAGCTTTTCTCAAATTCTCTCCCTTTTTGACGCTGTACGAAAAAATGACCGCGAAGGAGTTTTTGACAAAAACCATGGGGGAGGAAGCATGGAATGTCTTGTGGCAAGAGCTTTTTCGGAAAAAGTTCGGGAAATATGCGGAAAATATTCTGGCCTCATTTTTGTGGGCACGGATTACCAAACGGACAAAAGATCTTGGATATCCCAGCGGAGGGTTTCAGGCGCTAATAAACCATACTGAAAAGAGGTTGGTCGAGATGGGAGTGGAGGTAAAGAAAGGGACGGAGGTGGTGGAAATTGAAATTCGAAATTCTAAATTCGAAATTCTAAATTTTTCGTACGATGTGGTGGTTGCGACGTTGCCGACACCGGTTATCACCAAAATTACCGCACCTCTATTTCCGCAAGAATATCTCAAAAGATTACAAAAGATACAATTTCTCCACGCAGTCAATCTTATTGTTGAAACAAAAGAACCGCTTTTGGAAAAAACCTACTGGTTAAGTATTTGTACCCCAAAGCTTCCCATGATGGTTGTTGTTCAGCACACCAACCTTATTGATAAAAAACACTATGGCGGAAATAACATTCTCTACGTCGGTAACTACATTGATCAGGACAATCCGCTTCTAAGGATGAGCAGTGAGGAAATTCTGAAGCATTATGAACCCCATCTCAAACAAATTAATCCTAAATACGAAATACTAAATACTAAATACTACCCATTCAAGGCTCCCTTCGCTCAACCCATCTTCGACAAAGAGTTTCTCACAGTAAAACCAGATTTTGAAACACCGGTGAAAAACTTCTTCATCGCCAACCTCGACATGACCTATCCCTATGATCGCGGCACAAATTACGCGGTGAAGTTGGGGAGAGAAGTAAGCTCATTCTTTTAACTTCTTTTTGAAATAATCAACGTAGGGAATGGCGGTGGGGTTTTGGCCATAGAGAACTGAGAGGTACATGGTAAGATAAGCGCCAAAAGCCATGAGTTCAAATACCTGCTTAAGTTTTGTTCTTCCCCTCAGCTCATGCCACACTGTTTCTATACTATTCTGCTCAATGACATCTTTTGTGATATGGAATCGTTTCTGAATCGGCGCAGAGTACAGTGATGAGAAAAATAATATAAATATTGCAATTTTTCTATGATCGTCGGGGAACTTCAATCCCTCCATAAGATGATGGTTAAGTTCAGGGATAATCCGAAAAGAGGAAATTGATTTTGCTGTTTCATTCGTCTGATTCTGCAGTGCATTACCGACACCGGTGAGGAATTCGGAAACAATATAGTATGGATATCTCTGAATGAGTTTTTGCGCCAACTGTTTGGCGGGGTTTTCATTCTGCGGTGTGTCAAGCTGGAGCGGTTTAGCAAGTACTGCGAGTTCTGTAAGCGCGTGATCAAATTCATTCGTTCCCAGTGTTAAAAATCCAAGATGCTCAAGAAGACTAAGGTGTCCTCCTACGAGATATCCGAATCCAATACGGGGCTGTTGCGATGGATTATGAATGGGGTCAAACGTATAGTGGGGGAGATTATGCACCTTCATCATACGATCAAGATCTCCACCGCCAGAAATCGCGGTGACACGCGCACCTGTTTTCATTGCTTTTTCTCCACAGGTTATAACTTCTTCGGTTGTTCCGGAATAAGAAGAAAGCACAACTAACGTGTGTTCATTGACAAATCCGGGAAGATGGTAATCGTCGTTGACCAGATAGGGGATCGTGATAGACTCTTTATAGAGTTCGCGGGAGATGTGCGCAGGAAAGCGTGATCCACCCATGCCACATACAACAATATTTTTCACATTTCGGTACTCGTCAGGGTATTGTACTTTTTTGAGTTCGTGGTAGGCCTGTTCCAGTTGTTTGCCTAAGGCATCGACCGATCGGACAACGGAGTCTCCACCTTGTGCTTTGACAACTGCTTCTGTATCGTCGAGATTGATCATATGAATGGTTACTTAGTCAGTTGGTTACTTGGTGAGTTAGTTATAAGATTATTGATCTTACCAAGTAACTAAGTAACCAAATAACCAACTAACAAATAATCTTACATTCATATAATGTATAATTCAATATTGAAATGAGAAATAATAGAGCATATGTCCTTATGCGTGTGCTTCGGGTCAATCAATGGATAAAAAACTTCATTATATTCACTGCGATTATTTTTTCCGGACAGCTTTTTAACGCCGATCTTTTTTTGCGTTCAATCTACGCATTTTTCATCTACTGTCTCCTTTCATCTGCATCCTATGTACTCAACGATATTTTTGATTACCCCTATGATAAAAAGCATCCGGTTAAACGGCATCGGCCCATTGCCTCGGGTCAGGTAACCGTAGCTGAAGCAACATTCATCGTGTTTATTCTTACGGTGGTTTCGCTTATTGTTTCTCTGTTATTTTCGATATCGTTCTTTTTTTTAGCGTTAATTTTTATTCTTCTGCAC
>CAZAJT010000009.1:0-3488 GCA_964485585.1 uncultured Gammaproteobacteria bacterium | reverse complement strand
TTTTTTTATTCACTCTTCCTTAAAAAGTATCCCTTGATTGATATTTTTACTATCTCTTTTTCTTTTATGATTCGGGCGTTTGCGGGAGAAGTAGCCTCGGGATACCATATTCCTATCTGGCTTTTGCTCACGATATTTTTCGTTTCACTTTTCATGGCAACAGTCAAACGGCATGCAGAGCTGGTATCGCGGGGAAAAGAAACGCGCGTTTCACTGATTCATTACAATGAACATCTGCTGACCTTTCTCACGACCACGTTTGCGACTGCGACCATCATCGCGTTTTCATTTTATACCTATTTTGAGCGGCCACCCCAGATCACAGCATTTCTTTCTGAATTTATGACGAATCTATTTCCTACCTTTGAAGCGCGAAAATGGCTTATGATATCCATTCCTTTTGTTGTATTTGGTATTGCCCGCTATGCGCAGCTTCTCTATGAAAAAGAAGAGGGGGAGCGACCGGAAAAGCTTATCACCAACGACCTGCCGCTTGTTATTACTATTGGGATATGGGGGCTCATTGTTGTAGGACTCATATATATCTTTTAGTTACAACTTCGTTCACTAATGTAGCATATAGTCCATTGTCTTCTGCTTCGCTATTTGAGATAATTAAGACATTGTAATTTTATGAAAAGATATAAAACGATATGAAAGCAAATAACGAGAATCCAAAGTTACAAGCAGTTGAACTTGCAATAGAACAAATTCAGAAACAATTTGGACGTGGCTCTATCATGCGGCTCGGCGAGGGTCCGGAAACAGCAATAGAAGTAATCCCCAGCGGCATTCTTCCTTTGGACACTGCGCTTGGCGTTGGTGGCATTCCGAGAGGAAGAATTATAGAAATATTTGGGCCCGAAGCTTCAGGAAAGACCACCGTTTGTCTTTCCTTTATTGCGCAGGCACAAAAATCAGGCGGCATCGCTGCATTTATTGATGCGGAACACGCGCTTGATCCCGAGTGGGCTCGTATTCTGGGAGTCAATCTTGACAATCTTCTCATTTCACAGCCTGATACCGGAGAACAGGCGCTTGAGATTGCAGAGGCGCTTATTCGCTCAGGCGGCGTCGATCTGGTTGTCATCGATTCTGTTGCGGCGCTCGTACCGCGAGCCGAGATTGAAGGTGAGATGGGTGATGCGCAAATCGGGTTGCAGGCGCGCCTCATGTCTCAGGCGCTGCGCAAACTCACCGGCGTTGTCTCAAAATCAAAAACAACGATTATATTTACGAATCAGATTCGTCTCAAGATCGGTATTATGTTTGGGAACCCGGAAACGACTCCCGGCGGACTTGCCCTGAAGTTTTATGCATCGCAGCGCATGGATACGAGAAAAATAGAGACACTGAAGAAAAATAATGAAGTTTATGGTGCGCGCGTGAGGGTAAAGATCGTGAAAAATAAAGTTGCTCCGCCTTTTAAGGAGGCAGAGATGGTAATTACGGCGGATGGGATTGACAGAGAGGAAGGTATTGTTGACGCTGCGATTCTTGCCGGGGTGATTCAAAAAAACGGGTCATTTTTGAAACAGGGAGACAAGATCCTCGGCCAAGGGAAAGAAGCAGTGAAAGCAATGCTTATGGAAGACGAAAAGATGCGTAATCAGATGCTTAAAGATATCGAAGAGAAGAGAGGTGGAAAAGATGAGCATGCAAGAGGACGTCCAAAAGGCTCTTAATCGAGCATACTTCTTCCTCAAATTCAGACCTCGGACGAAAAAGGAAGTCGTGGATTACCTTCAGAAAAAATCTGACAAGTGGTATCACTGGGTACCTGAAGTGATTGATCAGGCAATTGAATCGTTGCAGCTTGAAGGATTGGTTGATGATGAGAAGTTCGTCGAGTCGTTTGTCGTTTCTCGAAGCACGCTCAAACCCAAGAGTGAATTTGTACTTCGTCGAGAGTTGTCACGATTAGGCGTTGAAAAAAATATTCTTGATAACTACTTCAATCATAATCCTATTTCTGAGAGTGATTTGGCGCTGAAAGCATTGTGGTCACGATGGCCACGATTGCAGCATTTTAGTAAAAAAACCCGCTTTGAAAAAGCAGCGCAGTTTCTCCTCCGCCGCGGTTTTTCTTTCTCAACGGCAAAAAAAGCAATTGTAGATATGGAAGATAATGAATAAAATCAGATTATCGTATGTCTTCTTATATATTCTTTTCACTTCTTGCGGCGACTTCATTTGCTCTTTCGAGTGTAATTTACAAATTTACCAGCAAACACAAGATTCAAAACAATTGGGTGCTGCTTTTTTATTACTACATGGGTTATCTTCCTTCAATCTTTCTTATTCCGATCTTCTTTAGAGTAACAATCCCGACTTCGGGATTGATATTTGTCCTCTTATATGCAATCACGTTTTTCTGTGGAACTATTTTTTTAACAAAAGCAATTTATCAGCTTGATGTCTCTACGATTGCTCCGTTTTATCAATTACAATCTGCGTTTATCGCCATTCTCGCGTATGTGTTTCTTTCGGAACGGTTTCCTGCTGCCAACTATTTTTTTATTACACTCATGCTTTTCGGGGCAGTATTGGTGACCATCGATGAGAGGATGAATCTTAAGAATTTTTTCCAAATCAGCGTTGGCTTTATCATTCTCCAACAATTCTCTCATGCAGTTTCAAACCTATTCGGAGGGTTTGCCTTAAAATACATGAACTCATTTACGTTAATTTTTTGGGGTGATCTTATTGCTGCAGGATTTGCGCTTACTTTGTTGCCGGTACTCGGATTTTCAAAGTTTAGAGTATCGTTTAAGCAGATACGACCTCTATTTATATCAGGATTCTTTGCAACGGTCGGCGCAACGTCACTTTTTACTGCATTCGCATCTAATCTGACAATTTCTTCAGCATTGTCTCTATTAACATCTCCAATAGTGCTGTTTCTTACTATTGTGGCTTCAATCTTTCGCCCCAAACTTCTCGAACATCATACGCGTAGAGTATATATAGTCCGTGCCATAGGAGTATTAATGATCCTTATTGGCGCGCTACAACTCTCCAGAAACTGAATAGATACCTCATCGCGAATTATGAGGGTAGCATGTATTGTGTCATTGCGATCCCGAGCGAATCCGAGTCAGACTCGGCGAAGTCGAGGGAGAAGCAATCTCATTTGATAATCTCTTGATACAAATCTCTAAACTCTGGATTCTTACCTCTGATAAGATCTAATTTCTTCTGCCTTGATCCTGCTTTTATTTGTTTCTCTCTAGTAATGGCATCAGTTGGACTACTAAACAATTCATAATAAACAAGTTTTGTGATGTTGTACTTTTCAGTAAAACCAGGAACCGTTTTACATCTATGTTCATATACTCTCCTTGCTAAGTTATTCGTTATTCCTGTATAGAAAACAGTATTTATTCTATTAGTCATGATGTATATCGCATACTGATTCTGTTGCATAGAACTATTATAGAGATTGCTTCGTCCCCCCTCCGAATCGGAGGGGATCCTCGCAATGACAA
>CAZAJT010000008.1:0-32520 GCA_964485585.1 uncultured Gammaproteobacteria bacterium | reverse complement strand
GCATTCGCGAGAGATTCTTCTCGGCCATTGGCCGATCAGAATGACAACTGCGAAATTTGTGCAATAGAACAATTGAGCAATCGAACAATATTATTAGTTGTATTATCCATATGAAACACATACTCCCACCCTTACCTTACAGTTACGATGCACTTGAACCGTTTATTGATGCCAAGACGATGGAGATCCACCATACGAAACACCATCAAACCTATGTTGATAAATTAAACGCACTGCTTGAAAAACACCCGGATCTCGCCGATAAGGAACTGGCAGATCTTATGAAAAATCTTAAAAACCTTAATATTCCCGAAGCTGATAAAACGGCGATGAAAAATCATGGGGGAGGACATCTTAATCATACGTTGTTCTGGAATATCATGGGTCCAAACTCTGCTAAGGCTTCGGACGGGCAAGGAAAAGACAAAGTGTTAATGGATCGTATCGACAAAACATTTGGTTCTATTGACGCATTTAAGGAACAGTTTACTGCTACTGCGATAAATCTTTTTGGGAGTGGTTGGGCATGGCTTGTTGATGATAATGGAGCACTGAAAATATATTCGCTTCCAAATCAAGACTCTCCTTACTTACAAGGTCATACCCCAATCGTCGGCCTTGATGTCTGGGAACATGCGTATTATCTGAAATATCAAAACCGCCGCCCAGAATATATCCAGAATTGGTGGAATGTTCTGAAACTTTTATAGCGATTGTCCGATTGTTCAATTGCTCTTTTGCTATAGTAACCGCAAAACAAAATGTCATCCCCGACTTGATCGGGGATCCAGAAAATAACCTGGATTCCCGCCTTCGCGGGAATGACAAAAACGACATCCTGTTTTTCGCTATCTATAACTGGCAACCCGCAACCTCGTAGGTTGCGCTCGGATTGTTGCAATAATCTTTCACACCGTGGAGATGTGTAAATACTATCACCAGTAACAAACAATTCTTACCAAATTCTTACGCACTTCTTATTGAAAAATTAATTACGGTAACTATAGTGAAAGTATGGTCTTACAATCTTTCAACTTCATTACTTATACCGGAGTAGTTAACTCCAAGAAAAACATAAGTGAAGTACGAAAGATTGTACATATAAGAAGTCCTACTCGAAACACGGGGAGGGCTTCTTTTTTGAAGCTCAAGCGGGTTAGACCACAACCCGTGGTAGTAGGGAAGAAACTCTTGTTGTTACTTCGTAGTTAATAGTGTTGATTTTTTCCGCAATCTCTTCAGCAGAAATTGTTTCATTTTTTTTAGTGCTGAGGAGCACAACCTCATCTTCAGATTTAACGACGTCTAAATGGGAAACATCAACAACGAACATATTCATAGCAACGCGACCTAATACTTTACAACGAGTTCCTCTTATGAGTACTTCGCCGCAATTTGATAACCCGCGATCATACCCGTCACTATACCCTTGGGGAATCACCGCAATCTTTGTCTCCTTCTGAGTAATATAAGTTAATGCATAACCTATCGAATAACCTTTCGGTACTGTCTTTACTTGCGCTACATGAGTAACCCAGCGCATAACCGGCTTCAGCACAATGCCGCAAGCTACAAGCTGTTCGCTGATAGCTACTGATGGCCACATGCCATAAAGTCCGAGACCAATTCTTACTAAATGGTTTAAATTGTTATTGACACTCTCATAGACCAATGTTCCCGCAGTATTTGACATATGAGTTAGTAGCTTTCGAAAACCGGCCTGAAACAGCATTTGGTGAGCATTTTTAAATGCTTCGATTTGTTTTTGAGTATGACGTTGGTCGACAATATCGTCAGCATTACTAAAATGGGTGTAAACCCCATCAACGGTAATGTATCTAAGTAACAATAACTCACGGATGAAATGTGGTAAATCTTTGAGCAGAACGCCTTGTCTGCCTAAATCCGCATCTATTTTTATGTGCACGCTAACGTTCCGGCGGCGTTTCTCACCAATTGCATCAAGTATTTTTAATCTCTCAATATCATATACGCAGATAATTCCATCCAAGCGTACTGCTTCTTGAAGTTCATCTTTAGCGACGCATCCTATGACAAGAGTAGGTTTTTTCGTGCAGGTTCGTAGCAAACGGAGCTCTTCAATATCATCTACTGCAAAGTAATCCGTATGATTCTCAAGAATTTTTGCGACGATATTTTGTCCATGACCGTATGCATTCGCTTTCACCACAGAAACAATTTTTGTCTTCGCCGATAGGCAAGAACGAATCGTAGTAATGTTATGAATCAAATTATCTCGGTTGATTTCGATGTATGATAGCATAGTTGATGTTTGTCATGCTGAGCGAAGCGAAGCATCTCCTGCGAATGCGGGATTATCTGGAACAAGTCCAGAGATTCCTCGACAGGCTCGGAATGACAGCGTTTAATTCATTTCTTAAGACTTTCCAACACTTTAACCATCGAGTCTCCGAACATACCGGCCCGGTACCGCGGCAGGCTGTACAAATCATCGGACGAATAAAAAGAACCCGGAACCACCGTTACCGCCGCAGTATATCTCTTATTTTTTACCTGCGTAATAACATCGTCAGTGTATCCACCATACGGATAGGCAAATGTTTTAATCTCAATACCAAGTGATTCCTCGAGTAGGTCTTTGCTTTCTGCTATCTGGAACTTAGCCTGCTTTGGCGTCACTCCTCGTAAACTAATATGATCCACTGCATGCGATCCGATCTCTACCAAATTGCTGCGTACGAGCTCTGACAACTGTTTCTTGGACATAAATCCCTTTCTTCCAATGAAATCATGCACCATATACAGTGTTGATTTGATCTTATATTTCTTTAAAAGTGGAAACGCATCGGTGTAAAAATCTTCGTAGCCGTCATCAAAGGTCAGCGCTGCACTTCTGGTTGATATCTTCATCTTTCCGCTTACGATGTCAGGAATATCTTTTACATAATACGTTTGATAGCCATTATCACGAAGATCTCTGAGCTGTCGTTCAAATACATAGGGATTGATGTTCAAGCTTTTTCGTATCGTATCGTTTTCATCCTTTACAACTTCAACATAATGATAAAGGATGATTGGGAGTTTAATCTTTTTTTCATTCACTTTTTTACGACCGTCTCTTAATTCCGGTTCACTGCCGGACAACACTTCTCCCGACTTCAAAAACTGGTCTTCCTGCTCAACGATTGATTGATATTCTTTCTGCAGAGACAGTAAAATATCTTTCTGCTTTCGCGTCTGCTGGAGTGCGAAAAAACCAATGAGCGCCATTATAACGGTAGTAGTAACCACTACAAACCATACAGGGTGTAACGATCTTTTATTTGATATTCTCTTACGCTTACGAGTTTTCTTCATATCGGATCTTTTTATAGTAACATATTTCAATACTTCTCTCTACAAAAAAATAACAATTCGATAGAGGAGAGGAGTAAATAGATTGTTACAACAATTTAAGCAGTGAAGCAGATAGATAAAAAATAATCTTATAGTATGTGAAATTACCGCAACCGACAGGAGAGAATAAAGTAACGTTTTTTTGTGACATCACTCATTCAGAAAAATAATTATTGTAGATAATTTGAATAATACGCAATTATGTACCGAATACGCTCCTCTCTCAGGAATGAGCTGAGATGTCGTAAAAGATACAATTTACGACGTTGCATATCTCTACTTCACTGCGGGAAATGTCTCATTTTTCTTCCAAAAGCCTACTCCTTGATAAGACAGTTATTTCCATTAAGTGAAGGAAAGAGCAACAACCATTCACAAATTCAATTCTATTTTAATTAATAACCGATGATTCTTCTTCTCTTATCTATTGCTATTATTTTAAAATAATGCAGAATTAAGCACTTCTCCAGGAAGTTGCTTTGTATTCAAATTTACATAGCAGTATCAATCTAAATCATCATTCGAGATTTTAGCCCATTGTAACAGTCTCAAATATTGATCTTACGGCTAATTTAGCAGTTGTCCACATGCTCTGACGGTATTTATTTTAGACTGCCATATCAGTCCAGAGAATAGATCTGTATCTGGTAGACCAGATTGTATTTTTGTTCATTTGATGACGTTCTTTATTAACGGTGGCCGTAGAAGTAGTTTATCGCGCTTTTTTTATCCCATAGTGTTTTGCTCACGTCCGTTCACTATAGGTCTTACTTTCCCCTCTTCTCTACTTTCGGATATATCCCTTAATTTTTACCACGGTATGGAAAGAATCATTATGGCAAAAATAAATACGCTCACAATAATGTATTCACGTATAGTCTGCATAAATAATTTCTGTTCTAAGTAGTGATACAGAAGTCCGCAGAGTGAGTAATATGCCGCAGTGATGCAGAGTGCGGCTACTGATAATTTCAAAGGAATAAATGAGAGCAGAATAGTTAGCTGCATAACGATAATGCCAATCAATATGCTGTAATGTACGATTTGTTTATCAAGATATATTTTTAATCGAACGCTCCATAAAAGCTGCAGCGCAAGGAGAAATGCAATAAAAGAAATCAGAATGCCATTGAATACTGGATTAAGATGCAAAGATAATATGACGCTTGCGGATAAAAATATTACAAGAGTCTGGTAAAAATAGTTTACTGAAAACGCAGCGCGGTACAACTGTAAGCTCTTCTCTACTCCTACATTGAGAATGTTGGAAGTGAGAACAATCGCATAGAATGAAAATGAGTAAATACCGATAAACGGCAGCCGTGTGAGCCACCGCACCGGGAATAGCAAATAAAATAAGTAGAATGCAATAGTAAAAAGTACCGGCATGATAAAAAGGGTAAACCACTCGATCTTCTCGATATCATACAGCAGTGAAATATAGGTTAAAAAATACGCAGCTAAGAAAAAGAGTGGAACAAAATAGAGCGCTTTATCAAAGAAGAAGAAACTGGAGATAAGCATGAGGAATGACATTATCGCGGTACTCAGAACAAAGCGTATTCGCGTCTGAATCCGAGCGAGACTCTTGAAAATAAATTTAGGTACGTGAGAGATCGCATGCATAACTACAGTAAATACGCGTTGGTAAATACATCTTGTACGTCGTCAAGTGACTCCAATGCTTCTATAAGATTTTTAATCGTATCTTGTTCTTTGTTTTTCAGCGTTACCATTGTGGTAGGTTTGTAATCTATCTCCGCGCCCTCTACCTTTCCAATCTTTTCGAATGGAAAATATATAAAATAGGTATCATCATCTTCTTCTATCTCGAAAGCGTTCAGCTTCTCAGAAATAGTTAAGAGATTTTCTTCGTTAATGCTGTCCTTCTTTAAATATACTACCCCACATCGCTGAAATTGGTAAGCTACGGTCCCATGACCACCAAGCTTCGCGCCTTGTCTTTCCAGAATACTTTTTACTTCATGTAACGTACGGTTCGGATTATCAGTAGCTCCCAAAATCAACATAACTGTACCAAATGGCGCAAACGCTTCATATTGTACCTCTCGCAGATTTGCTTTATCAAGACCGCTCCCCTTCTCTATTGCCCGCTGGATCGTATCTTTGGGCATATTCTGTTGTTTTGCCTTGTCTATTGCTATTCTCAGCGTAACGTTTAATGCGGGATCGATGACCCCACCACCTTGCAAAACACTTAAAGTTATCAGGCGGGACAATTTAGAAAACAGTGCTCCTTTTGCTACATCCTGCGCCTGTTTCTGACGCTTAATTTTAGACCATTTTGAGTGACCAGACATAGTTCATGTAACATGTAACATGTAGCAACATTACTATGAGAAAGATTAGACCTTTATGACAGTACAAACTTACTACATGATCCATGCTTCGCACTACGTGTATTATACTTGACAAACCATGAAAATAAAATATACTTAGTTCAATTATGAATGATATTGATATACTTGAGCAACAAGCTATCGACGCTGCAATTAACTCACAATGGCATGACGCAATCAAGCTGAATGAAAAGATTTTGAAACAGGATAATAAAAATCTCGCCGCTTATCTGCGTCTTGGTTTTATTTACCTGCAAACGAATAAAATTGCTGAGGCAAAAAAATTTTATCAGAGAGCATTGCGATTGCAACCGAAAAATCAAGTAGCCGTTGAGAATCTCGAGCGGATTGGCATACTCGAAGAAGAAAAAGGCTCAAAAAAATTATCTGCTCAGACAAATCTTGATCCCTCATTGTTTCTTGAGGTGCCGGGAAAAACAAAAAGTGTAGCTCTTGTGAACTTAGGACAAAAGAAGGATCTCGCCGGATTGTCCATTGGACAAATCGTCGAATTAAAAGCAAAAAAAAGAAAGGTTGAAACACGTACGACATCAGGACAATATATTGGATGCTTACCTGATGATCTTTCAAAACGCCTCATCTTTTTTCTCAAAGCAAAAAGTAAGTACAACGCCTATGTAAAAGAGGCAGGAGTAAATCGGGTAGTTCTTTTTATTAAAGAAGAAGCGAAAGGCAAGAAAGTAGCGCAATTTTTATCATTTCCTCAGAATTCTCAAACGAATATCGATCAGATAAGCGAAGATGTAAAAAATGAGGATGAAGAAGTTGCTTCAGAAGAGGAAGAGTGGGATGTTCTCTCAACAGAACTATCCCATGAGGAAAAAGAAGAAATCATAGGAATACATCATGAAGAGGATGACGTTGAGGAATAGTGATTAATTTTATCTTTCAAAAACAATATTGTTCCCTTAATTTTTCTTCGAAGCAACAGTTTCCTGATTTCAGCAGGAATATCAAGATCCTTCATTGAATACAGCGCTAAAAAAAACGAGATTGTAAGTATTATTATGAATATTGTATACATAAATCTACCACTCCTCTTCTTTCTCCCCAAGCATGAGAATTATATCATATATTCCTGTTTTATCTCTCATGATGTCGCAGTGAAAAAAACGTGACAGCGCGCGCGCGCTGGCCGAATGTGCGCTAGTGTCTTCTTTTATAACGCATTTTCTTCCATTAGAATTTTCTTTGGTGATATCTGCTACTCGGATTCCGTTCCCTTCGATAATCTCCCCCACCTCAGAAGCAGTCAACCAACTTCTCGCATACTGAATCTGAATATTTTTTTGTTCGCTCCGGAATATTTTTTGATACCAGTAACCTTGGGTTGTTTTTTTGAATGCAGCATTGAAGTGAATGGTCCGGAAATCTTGTACCTGTTTCCCTATAAGACGCATTGCAATATAGATTCTATCTATGGTTGATGCATTGGAATACATAGTGACAATGTCTTTCACTGAAAAGACAGGAGCTATACCTGCAATATTCTTACCATAATAGATTTCTACAGATCTCGGAAAAAAGTAATAATCTACAAATGTGCCGGTCGCATAGGAAAATGCTCTCTGCATGAGCTCTGGTTTTTTCTCAAGGTGTACTAATTTTCTTAAAGCACCAACTCTGTACTTTCCATACCCGCCGGGGAGCAAAATCTCCTGATCGGCACCGAATGGTACCGCGTAATGGAGATTGTCGATGGTACTTATCGAGTAGTAATATGGAGTATCCTTGTTATAAATAACAATGTTGATCCTCTGCCGATTTGAAAAAAACAATGAATCCTTAACGTTCTTACCAAGAACAACAACGATTATTACCACCAGAAGAACAACGAGCACAAAGTAGGGTTTCTTAAAAGCATTCAGCATATTTAAATCACTCCCTGCTCTACCTTAAAGTATCGGATTTTCCGAGCAATCTCTTCTTTGGGAATACGTTTCAGTAACAACAGCCGCTTAATGATAGAAATCGACGCCTCAATCTCCGGCTGCACGATGACATGAGCGCCGAGATCTTTCATGCGTTGACGATGTTCTGACCGATGTACTCTACTAATAATAAGCATGTGCGGATTTATTTTCTTCGTATTTAGAATGAGCGCTTCCTGCGTTGCTCGATCCGGTATCACGGCAACAAGCACCATGGCGCGCTCAGCCTGTGCATAATCGAGGATATCAAGATCACTCGGATCGCCGTAGATGATCGGGATACCCTCGCGTTGTGCTTTCGATACGATATGAAAATTGTAATCAATCGCGATAAAAGGAATGTTGGCGAGCATTAATGCCCTCCCGATATGAGAACCGATCCGACCATATCCGCAGATAATAATATGGTTACTAATGGTAAGAACATCTATTGGTGAACGATCAGAATCTATTTTGTGCTGAATAAATGTTTCTATTGATGGAATGTATTTTTTCAAGAATGATCGAATCATCATATAGAGAGAATCCTTTTTGTTAATCATAAATGGCGTGACCACAATGCTGACGAGAACCGCAGTGATTACAACCAGATATTCATGGGAAGTAAAAATACCGTTGGTGTAGGCCAAGGTTAGTAGTATGAAAGCGTTTTCACTCACCTGAAAAAGAAATATCGCAAGCACGAATGCCAATCGTGAACTAAATTTGAAATAGATGAAAATCCCAAGCAGTATGATCGCTTTGATAAACATTATTGCCAAGCTAAAAATTATGATTTGGGGAATGAAAGATACGATTGCCGGAATTTGTATATGGGTACCGATATATACGAAAAAAATAATTGCAAGAATATCTCTAAATGGCCGTATCTGTGAAAATATATGATAGTGCTCCAAGGTTTGAGAAACCAGTACTCCTGCCATAAACATTCCGATCAGGATCGGTACATGAAAAAGACTCGAGAGATAACCAACGAAGAAAATGAACAGCACGATAAAAAGATTGAGTATTTCTCTGGAGGCTTTTGCTATCCGGTTAAAGAGAAGCGGTATCCATTTTTTCCCAAAATAGTACATGATAAATAACAGCAAGCTTGCTTCAACCACACCAATTGCAATATTTTTCACTACTTCTATCACTGAAGGGGCTTGACTATGGAAAAAAGTAAAAATAATAATGAAGGGAATAAAAGCAAGATCCTGGAACATAAGAATACCCAATGCCAGCTCTCCCATAAACGACGACTCTTCTCCCCTATCTTGTATGATCTTTGCGACCAGCGCTGTTGAGGATGATGCTAATGCGATACCGATGAGTAACGACTGAACAAAATTAAAGCCGAAAAAAAGACTGAGGATTGACAGGAAGAAAATAGATAATACCACCTGAAGAAAGCCGCCAGTAATAATAAACTTTTTGAGAATAAGGATTTTTTCAAAATTGATTTCAAGTCCTATGGTAAAGAGCAAAAGAATAATACCGAAGAATGCAAAGTTGTTAATGATCTCGCGTGAAATAAGATTGCTGAAAAAATTCCCGACTACAATTCCTGCCACTATGTAACCAACTATGGGAGAGAGATTGAATTTTTTGAATACAAATCCGAAAACAAATGGTATTGACAGATAAATGAAGGCATTCAGAAAGACCGGCGGAGCAATTTCGAACATATATACAATATACTATATGTAGATACAGTTATGAGTTATGAGCAGAGGTTACGCAGTTGATTTTAGTTTAGCATGTCATTGCGAGCGAAGCGAAGCAATCCCATTTGAGATTGCCACGGCTACTTCGTAGCCTCGCAATGACAGCAGAGCGCGTAAGTCCTGTTATGAGAATAAAATACCCAGAACTCAAAACGCATGACTCATAACTTATTTGCGTAGCTTGCTCTCGCATTCAACGCAGAAGCGTGCTTCTGGAATAAGCTCTAATCGTTTAAGCAAGATTAGTCTGTTGCAGCGTCCACAATATCCATATGTCTTCTTCTCGATCTTTGAAAGAGCGATATCGATATCTGTCGCTCGTTTCTTCATCTCGCCAACTTCCGCCTCTATCGTATCATGTCCCATCTGCTCACGCGCATCGGTATCTACCGCAGCATTGTCATTGGCATGATCGGGGTCTGAGAAAGGATCATATTTTTTTCGCTCCTGAATCTGGCTTAGAATTTTTTCTTTTTCTTCCCTAAGTTTTTTTTCTTGCTGTTTTATGAATTGAGCTGATAGTTTTTTGTCCATATTTCATTGTCAAATTTTTAATACTCAATATTCGTTTGATAATGAGATCCCTAAAATAATATAGGAAGTAAAAGCTAAATGTCAAGAGAATAGCAAGAGAGATAGTACGATTTAAGCTGTCGTTCGTAAACAAAGTAAGATGCTGCGCCTTCCAACCATCCAATAAAAAGTATACCAGCGCCACATACCAGAAAAAAAAATAAAAGGTAAATCCTTTTCCATATCTTTGTCTTCTAATTTCAAATAATAATTTATAGGTAACAAATGCTCCCAGTAAAAACAAAATACCCTCATATAGCGCAGTCAGATGCCGAAATCCGTCAAATCCTGCATACTTAACCGCAAGGGGCAACTTTGTTTTGGCGCCTATCTCTACTCCTGCAAAAAAACTTCCTATCTTTGCTATGCCCAGTGCCAAAAGTGATGGGGAAACAAAATAATCGACAGCGTCGATAAACTTAATTTTCTTCAATGTTAAAAAGAAATACATACTCAAGACCCCACCAAGAAGAAAACCATAAAAGGAGAATCCCGGATAGCCATTCACAAGAATCATCTTTAAGATATCGAAGCCAAAATCACGAAAATTGAGAACAATGTACAGTATTCTTCCTGCAATAAGTCCGCCGGAAATAGTAATAAATATCCCATCAAATATTTCATCTTCCTTAAAAGAGGTCAGGCGTATATTCCTCCAAAGAAGAAATGCGCTCCAGAAGAAAGCCAATACCAAAAAAACGCCAAAAGTGTATATTTTGATAAATCTGAGATCTAAGAGTACGGGTAGCATATCTGCTATTATTATAGTTAAAATGTTGAAAATAACAACCATCCTACTGCTTGGTTTAGCCTTTCGCGTATATGGTATTAATTGGGATCAGGGATTTCATCTGCATCCTGATGAACGTATGCTTATCATGGTGGCAGAACGGATTCACTTCCCCACCAATTTCAATCCTGATTTTTTTAACTACGGTACGCTTCCGATTTACATTTTGAAAGGTGTTGCCCAACTTCTTGATATGGCAAATTATGATGGTCTCCTCGCTCTCGGTAGATACCTTTCTGTACTCACTGATGTCGTAGTGGTATATCTGGTATACAAAATTGCTCAAATAATTTTTAAGTCTGAAACCAAAGCCTTGTTTTCCTCATTTTTCTACGCCATTGCTTTTTTCCCAATTCAAAACGCTCATTTTTTTGTGGTTGATGTGTATTTAAATCTTTTTGTAACGGCTCTTCTCTATTTACTCCTTCTGTATTATCAAAAACCATCACTTAAAAAAACAGTTCTTCTTGGAGTTGTTGCAGCGGCAGCCCTCGCAACCAAAATCACTGCAATTGTATGGCTTCCTATTGTTGTAATTACTCTCATCCTGACTCCACCATGGCGGGGGAAGGATCTTTGGCGAATACCGGTTCTCGCATTCGCGAGAGATTCCTCGACCCCGATTAAATCGGGGCTCGGAATGACAATATTATTTATAGCAACAACTGTTGTGTTTCACTTCCTCTTCATGCCCTATGCATACCTATCTTATCAGCGATTCTTCACTGACATATATTTACAAACACAAATGAACTCGAATCCATACATCTTTCCCTACACCTTACAATACGTTGATACGCTTCCCTACCTTTACTACCTTAAGAATATCTTTTTATGGGGATGGGGACCAATAGTAAGTTCATTATCGTTAGTAGGAATCGTATACATTATTAAATCTAAAATCAAATATCAAAAATCAAAATTACAAATAAAAATTCAAAAATGCTTCTTCCCAATTACCAATTACGGGTTACTAGTTACTTTTGTCTTTTATGGACTTTATTTTCTTATCATCGGCCAATCGGCAGTAAAATTTATGCGATACATGCTGCCGCTCTATCCACTCTTTGCACTATTGGCAGGGTATGGATTACATATGATTATGTCATTCCTGCGAAAGCAGGAATCCAGTTCTGGATCCCGGGTCAAGCCCGGGATGACAATAATAGTAGTATCAGCAGGTTTATTAGCAGTAATCGTTTGGACATTAATGTTTTTGTCAATTTATAGTAAACCACATACCCGTATCACGGCTACTAATTGGATTCTCCAAAATATTCCTCCTGGCAGCACTTTAGCGGTTGAACACTGGGATGACCGGTTACCCCTCATCGGAGGTGAGCGATATACGTTTCAAGAGCTGACACTTTACGATCTTCCTGACGGTGAAGAAAAATGGCAGACTCTGAATAAAAAACTCGCATTGAGTGATTACATCATTATTGCTTCAAATAGATTATATGTACCCCTGCAACGACTAAAAGATTGCAAGAAGTATAAATCCTGTTACTCAAAAACTGCTCAATACTACGAGGATTTATTCTCAGGCAAACTTGGATTCCAAAAAATCGCTGAATTTACTTCCTATCCAAAATTGGAAATTAGAGGTTGGAAATTAGAAATTAATGACGATGCGTCTGACGAATCATTTACCGTCTATGACCACCCGAAAGTGATGATATTTAAGAAAGGATAAAGAATGCTGTTCGATTGCTCGATTGTTCTATTGCTAAACATTTGAGCAGTTGGGCAATTGAACAGTTGAGTCATCACATTAATTTCTTGACAATCCCCAAAATCCCCTGTTTCCATCCGACGGTATGCGTGACACCTGAGGAGTGAGATTTTATATCTTTGTAATGTTCTAAATACCATTTATACGCTTTAATCAAAGCTTGTGCATTTGAGTACTTCGGTTTCCAACCGAGCACATTCTTAATCTTTTCAATAGAAACATACGAATCCTTATCAGCAGTCTCATAGACCCATTTATATAAAGGCGAGATATGCAGAAATTCAAACATTCGAAGAACAAATTTTAGAGGAACAGAAGGAATCGGCAACACACGAGACTTCGACCGAGCGGCAATAAACAACTCAGTCAAATCTTTTTTCACTGTGCTATATTTTTCCGCTCCTATATTAAAAGTGTCATTGAATCCCTTTCCCCTTATCTCTTTCCCCTTTCCCCTCTCTATAAATAAATAAATCGCTTCGACTAAATCGTCTACATCCAGCAGTTGATAAAGATTGTTCCCCGAACCAAATACCGGAATCTTTTTGTTATCATGAATCCAATCAAATAAAATCTCAAAAACACCAAGCCGTGCCGTACCAACAAACGTTTTTGGACGAATTATGGTTACATTCAGACCTTTTTTCATATACTCTCTACACAACGCTTCTGCGGCTATCTTTGACTCTCCATACGGTCCCACCCCTTGCAAAGGATCATTCTCCTCAATAGGATGCTTCTTGGGGATACCATAGACTGCAGTAGATGAGATATGAATAACTCGTTTTACTCCATGTTTCAATGCGCTCGCAAGAATGTTTCTCGTCCCATCAATATTGGTTGAATAAATATCTTCTTTTTTCCATAATGGGAGCGCCGCAGCGCAGTGAACAACGACATCATGTCCTTTGATGAACTGATCAATTTTTTTCTTATCCCTTACATCAATGAGCACAAGATTGAGGTCGCCTTGATATTCTTCAGAGTCAAACGAATGAATATCGTCGAGGGTCAACTGAAAGCCTTTTTTCTTAAGAAATGTCGCCAGATGTAAACCTAAAAATCCTGCTCCACCGGTTATTAATACTTTCATGGGTATAATGATACAATGTTACATGTATCATGTAGCACGTAGCATGTAGCAAGTATTTGTTGAGATTATTATTGCTACATGTTTCATGTTACATGAAACATGATTGTCATGGACAAACTAAAAGCAAATCTTAGCTTACTAAGCATAAAAAAACAAGAAGGTAAGATTCTACTGATATTCTTTGTTGCCATTGTCGTCTATTTTGGATTTATTGTATACGCCGATACTAAAAAAGTCTCGCAGATTGCAGAAGCATTTAACTGGAAACTGATTCCCCTCTTGTTATTGCTAACGTTATTAAACTATATTTTCCGCGCAGTGCGATTTTATTATTTTCTCAAGCGTATTAACATCTCCATCACCTTCCCAAAAGCCTTTTCAATATTCATGGCAGGCCTTTCTATGACGGTTACACCGGGAAAATCAGGAGAAATCATAAAAGCATATTTACTGAAAAAAACAAAAAATTCTCGGTTTTCTGAGGTGGTGCCGCTCCTTATTATTGAGCGACTCACTGATGGAATTGCAATGATACTCCTTGCTCTCGGCGGTATTGTATTTGTGAAAAACGCACTGTTATTCTTATTGTTTGCAAGCGTTCTCTGTCTATCTTTTATAGTATTTATTCTGGTCGAATCACACGTTATCAAACTGGTGTATCAATTGGAAAAACGGTATCCTCGATTCAAACTCCTTGAATTTTTTACCATATTTTTTACTAACTCGCGCCAGCTCATTGGATTTAAGGCGCTCACCACCGGAATTCTCCTCGGACTTATTGCATGGTCATTTGAAGGGTACTCTCTCTATCTTCTGGTAAACGAACTGAAACCGACATCGCTATTGAGTGGTATTTCACTTTCCCTTTTTATATTTTCTTTCTCATCAATCGCCGGATTCTTTGTAGTGATACCGGCAGGTATTGGCGTTGCAGAAGGAGCAATCTCCTATTTCCTCACTACTTTACTCTCTATTACTGTTTCCCAAGCCGTGTTTATTACTGTTATTTTCAGATTTGTTACGTTGTGGTTTGGCGTATCCCTGGGATTGTTGTTTTTGATCTGGAATATCCGAAGAGTTAGTAAATAGAACTTATTTGCCACTTCCCAACAGCTTCTGCATCACATCCTTAAGGAGAATCTGAAGATTTTTTCCTTCTCTCTGTATAATAGTAACCGTTCCTTGGTATGGGATCAATGATAGTACGATTTTAAACACTCCTCCCTGTTTTTCCTCTTTCACTATTACTTTCGCGTGCGATACGCCAGGGATTTTCGTTATCAGTTGTGTACTGTACTGGATAAACGGCACTACTATCTTTTTGCTTTGTTCTGTTAGATTCTTGTAGGTAATCTGAAGCATCTTCTGCTCTTTTGGTTTCGCTGCTAACTGAAAAAAATCGCGTTTCGTAATAATTTGGAGCGGATAACGATTTTCATCTATGATTACAACGCTTCCTATTTTTTTTTCAAAAATCATTTCTAGTGCTTTTGCCATAGAATCAGATTTGGAAAGAGTTAATACATGATTTTTTGCAAAGTTTCTTACCGGCTGGTTATAAAAACCTATCTTATTCCCTTCCCGCTCTCCCTGATGCAGTTTTTCTTTCGGCGAGATAAGAAAATATATCAGGTCGTAGTAACTTAAAATACCTCTCAGCTTTTCATCCTTTCCCACTACCACAAGCTTTGAGATTTTATGTTCCTTATAGAGATTGAGCGCATGGGAAACGGGATCGGTGTCATGAATTTTAATAAGCGGCTTGCCCTTCTGTTTCAGAATATCATTGATCCTAACACGGAATACGGATTTATTTGGCATGCTGCCGAGTAATCGATTTGCCGATATTATGCCGAGAAATACGTTTTCTTTATCAAAGACCGGGAGATAATGAATCTTTGACTCACTCATGAGTTGAGCGATACGCTCATAACTATCATCAACTAATATCCGAGGAGGATGAAATAAGCAGTGCTCCACTTTCGCATTTCCCGGATAAGAACTACGAATCAAACAGTGGTAGGGATTGATAACGCCGAGAAGTTCTCCCTGCGGTGAAAAGACGAATGCGGCGTCGTGAGATGAAGATAACTTGGCTAATGCATGGGACAATGTATCGTCTGGCGATACCTTGATTATGTTTTCAGTATTCAATACATCCCTAAGCATAGTGAGTATAGTAACCCCTATAGTACTCCTCGTAAAACTGTTAGTCAATCCGTTTATTTTTTCCGCTCGCTATGATAGAATGTCTCCAACTTATGCAACCAACGACTAAAGACTATAAGCTTGCCGCCATTATACTTAATCATTCACTTCATCTGAAACCGAAAGAGCACCTTACGATCACGGCAGATTCCGGAGCCTTTCCCCTCGTAAAAGCAATCTATGAAGAAGCGCTTAAAATCGGCGCATATCCGATTGTTGATACCCAAATTGATTTTATGATTAATCGGGCACATATCGGTGGACTTCGTTATCAATTCTACAAACTCGCTAATGATTGGCAGCTCAACTATGTTCCAAAAGAAATAATGGAAGCAAAAGTAAACTGGACTGACGCATATGTACGTATCGTTTCAATAGACAATACCCGTGAACTCAGTCAGATTCCTTCAGAGAAGATCCGCACCACTGATAAACATATTAGACCCTACTTTGATAGAATTATTGATTCTGATCGCTGGGCCCTCACCTATTACCCCACTTCCTCAATGGCGCAGGAGGCCGGGGTTGCTTTTGACTGGCTCATGGATTTTTATTTTAAATCATGCATTGTTGATTATCGCAAAATGGAACAGGATCTCAAAAAACTGGAGAAAGTCCTTGATGGTGGTTCACAGGTGCGGATTGTTGGAAAAGATACCGATCTTACCTTTTCAATAAAAGGCCGGTTGGCAAAAGCTGCCTATGGTGAGCGGAATATACCTGACGGCGAAGTATTTCTTGCGCCGGTGAAAGAAACAACCGAAGGCACAGTATATTTTGATTTCCCGACAACAGCCGATGGCGTTGAAGTAAACGATATATATCTTGAATTCAAACAAGGGAAAGTAACAAAAGCAAAATCCTCTCTAGGCACTATTGCACTTCAGAAAAAACTTAATGCCGATGCGGGCGCTCGATACCTTGGTGAACTTGGAGTTGGTGCTAACTACAACATTAAGCGCGGGATGAAAAATACTTTGTTTGATGAAAAAATCGGAGGAACGATACATCTCGCACTCGGAAGATCATACCGTGAGAAACGGGGCGGCGCGCCTGAACGACATAACGAATCAATCATCCATTGGGACATCGTCAAAGACATGCGCAAAAAGGATTCAGTACTCTACGTTGACAACAAACCGGTGATGAAAGAAGGAAAATTCCTTAGTTAGCTTTCTTGAAAAATTCGCGGGTTTCGTTGGTAAACTGAATACACCTATCAACAATTTCTTTATCAACCCTTTTATAGATAAGAAGAACTTCAAATATTTCGGTAATCGTGAAGATCGAATGACAACGATATCCTTTTTCCTTCAAAATATCTGTTCCTCCCTGACTTCGATCAAGAAGGACAACAACATCTTCTACGTTTAAACCCGCGCTTTTTAATACTTGTATCGTTTCCAGCTTACTGGCTCCATTGGTAATAACATCATCTATGATGAGTGCTCGTTGCCCTTGATGAAAATCTCCTTCTATCAGTTTTCCGGTGCCGTAATTTTTTCTTTCCTTCCGTACAAATACCATTGATTGGTTATGTTTTAATCCAATTGCTGTAGCAATAGGAATTGCAGTATAGGGAACCCCGACTACAACATCGAAATTTAATATCTGCAATACTTCCCAGAAAACATCTGCCGTGAGCTCTAATAAATACGGATAATAAACCAGCGATCGAAGATCTATATAATACGGTGAAATAATACCAGATTTTAGTTTGAACTTACCAAATTTAATTGCGTTGATGCCATGCAAATCTAAAATGAGTTTCTCTTTGCTATTTGGGGTGAAGTAATACATTACTGGATAGATTAAATACTAATTGTCTGTTTACTTGACTCTATAAATTGTCGCCGTGTTTCCTTCATAAACTTCAAACATTTATTCACCATGGTTCTTGTGATACGCTTGTGCTTACATAGTATTTCAAATACATCTTCCACGTTGAGTATTGCATGGCAGCGATATCCTCGCCTTCTCAATAACTCGGGTCCGCCTTGTCCTCTATCAAGAAGAACAACAATATCCTTGACCATAATACCTTCATCTTCGAGCAACTTAATTGTTTTCAGTTTACTATCTCCGTTGGTTATAACATCATCAACAATAACGGCAATTTGACCTTTGTGATATTCGCCTTCAATCATCTGACCAGTCCCATAATCTTTTTTTTCTTTGCGGATAAGCACCATAGATTGGGTATGTTTTAAAACCAGCACTGTTGATATAGGAAGAGCCGTGTAGGGAACCCCAACTACTATATCATAGTACAACACTCTCATTGTTTCCCAGAATACATCAGCAACGAGTTCAAGAAGGTGCGGGTATGAAACAAGTAGCCGAAGATCAAGATAGTAGGGTGAAATGAGTCCAGATTTTAGTTTAAACTTACCGAACTTAATTGCGTTAATGGTATGGAGATCTAGGATGAGTTTCTCTTTTATATCTGGACTATGATGCATTTTGGGAGTATATCATCTCTCTAATAGAGATGCAATGTTAATTTCTGTACTTGTTAATTTCCACCTTTAATTCTTCTGTTTTCTCTCGTGCTTTCTTTGCAAAGTCTTCGTCGCTTCCGGCATAGATAATACCTCTTGAAGAACTGATGATCATTCCTGCTTTTTTTGAATTCAACCCTGCGGTTACAGTCTTCTTGACTTCTCCACCTTGCGCTCCTATTCCGGGTACCAGAAATGTCATATCTCCGACCACCTTCCGCACCTCTTGTAATGTTTCTGGGTACGTTGCTCCAACTACCAACATACAGTTGTTATTATAATTCCATTCACTTACTACTTTTTGAGCAATATGTTGCCAAAATGCTACTTTGCCAACTGAAAGATCTTGTAACTCTTCAGCCCCCTTATTAGAAGTTTTACATAAAATGATAAGTCCCCGATCTTTGCACTCTAGAAATGGGGCGAGTGCTTCTCTCCCCAAATATGGTTGCAGCGTAATTGCATCGACTTGCAGATAATCAAACGCAAAAGCAACATATCCATCATTGGTATTTCCAATATCACCTCGCTTTGCATCTAAAATAATGGGGATCGCGGGATAAGAAATCTTTAAGTAATCGCAGGTCATGCGTAGCTCACGTATGCCCTCTTCTCCCAGCGCCTCGTAAAATGCCGAGTTTGGTTTGTATGCGCAAACGAGATCATTGGTTGCGTCAATGATCTGCTTATTAAACTCAAAAAACGGATTGTCTTTATGTTTCAAATGTTCTGGAATCTTTTCAAGCGAAGGGTCAAGACCGACACACACGAGTGAGTTATTTTTTGCAACGATCTTATCGAGTTTGTCCTGAAAGTTCATTGAATATTTTTTCAACTAACTCCTGCGGTGAATTACTCAATAGTACTACAGCTTTTGATTTTTTTGCAATCTTTTTTATCAGCGCCGGCAATTCATCTGCAATTCCTCCGGTACCGGTAAGCACTCCGATCACCTTACCCATATCGTACAGATTCGTAAACTCATTCATCGTCCCCCACCTCCCCGAGATTATAATGCCTGCATCACAGTTTGCCGTTGACGTTATATTACGATACTTACGACATATTTCATGAGATGAAACAAACTCAAAATCTCTCCGAACATAAAATAACTGATCATAAAGATCAGCATCGCACCCGGGACTCAATGTTTTCTGTATTGGGAGATCTATAGCCGGAGAGTATCCCCACAGCGTTGCGCCTGACTGCTTGGCTTTACGGGCCACTTCATTGGGAATACCGGTTGATGCACCCGTAATAACAATAACATGTCGCTTTCCTAATTCCTCACCGAGCGCATGTGCAACAGTAATAATTTTCTGAAAATCTCCCTCTGCCGATCCAAAGACACCAATTTTATATTGCATGATGTTGTTATTGTACTAGAAAATCTCAATGAGTTTTGATATATAATAAGAAAATGTTACACTCTCCATTCTATGATCCAACAAAATCTTACGAGGAAAATTACGAGCAGGGACCATTTGCTACCTTTGCAGATGGCATGATACATGAACAAAATGATGAACCCCCGCATGATTTCTTGGGACAACAAGTACATGTTCCTTTTGGCATTCCGGCCGGGACTCTCATAAATAGCAACTATACAAAAGCTGCGTTTGAAAAAGGATTTGATATATGTGTGTACAAAACAGTGCGAACTTCATTTTATCCCTGTCATCCTCACCCCAACATACTTGCTTTGAAAGTGGACGGCGATCTCACTTTTGAAAAGATGAAAACGCCATTAGTCGCTCATAAAAAATACCAACATCCATTATCAATCACTAACTCATTTGGAGTGCCGTCCAAGGAACCGGATGTATGGCAGGAAGATGTGAAAAGAGCAATTTCTCATGCGCGACGCGGTCAGGTGCTCGTACTCAGTTTCATGGGAACCGTGAGAAAAAACCAGACCGAACAGGAATTTATTGATGACTATGTTCTGGCTGCCAAACTTGCAAGGGAAACCGGAGCAAAGGTGCTTGAAACTAATCTCTCATGCCCTAACATCGGCAATGAAGGATTGGTATGCTATAACCTTGGAATCACACAGAAAATCGCAGAAGGGATTCGAAATGTTATCGGTAATACTCCGCTTATCCTGAAAGTTGGTTACTATCAAGTTGAGAAACAGCTTGCGAAACTTGCTGAGATTGCGAATGAATACGCCAGCGCGATTGCGGCAATTAATACGCTACAGGCTGAGATTCGCGATAAAAAAGGAAATCAGGCACTCCCGGGAAAGATGAGATTGAGAAGCGGAGTCTGTGGAAGCGTAATCAAATGGGCAGGACTCGATATGGTGAAAAGACTGAAACAAATTCGCAGCGCAAAGAGATACAGCTATCGTATCATGGGTGTAGGCGGAGTTATGAATGTAAAAGACTACAAAGACTACCTACTCGCAGGAGCCGACTCTGTTATGAGCTCCACCGGCTCTCTCTGGCATCCGTATCTTGCGCAAGAAATCAAGAAATCCTTTCTCAAACATTGATCATTGGATCAGGTGACCCAACGATTCTGCCGAATCCCGGTTTTACCAGCACCCGATCATCCTCGAATACCTTTTTACCTCGAAGATACACTCTTCTCACTTTTCCTCTAACTTTCCATCCTTCAAACGGTGTCCATTTGCATTTTGATTGAAAGTTTTTGGCTGTAATCTCAAACTTCACATCCTCATCAACTTCAATAAAAGTATCGTTGTCAGGTTGAAGAGAAAGGATGCGCGCAGGATTGGTGAAACATTTCTCAACAATATCCTTATGGGTAATCATTCCTTTCTTACAAGCGTAGAGCAATAGTGGCAACGTCGTCTCTAATCCGGGCACACCAAATGGCGGGTTAACCGATTGTTTTTCTGTAATAGTGTGTGGCGCATGGTCTGATTCAATAACGTCAATCGTCTTGAAATTTTTCCAGAGAAATTGTTTGTCTTTTAACGTTTTCAGCGACGGCTTCATCATTCCAAAAGAATGGAGTGTGGATACGTTAGACTCCGTCAGCATTAAGTGATGCAAAGTGACGCCGCAGGTTACCGGCAATCCTTCATTCTTCGCACCAATGATCGGCTCCAGCTCTTCTCTACTACTGACATGACAGAAATGTGTTTTCATCCGCGTCTTTCGTACCAGATTTATCACCGCCCTCACCATACTATTCTCAGCGTGCACGAGGATGAGCTTATTTTTTGCCCAGTGATCATAGATGTCTTCAAGTTTTTTCTCATCAATGAGAAAATGACCAGTAGTAATATTAAGATATAGTTTCAAACCAAACACCGCATCTTTCACTTTTTCAAACTCTTCAAGATTGTCGCCGAGTGAGCCGAAGTAAAAACCGACATTGCAAACAATTTTCTCTTTTGCAATCTTTATCTTTTCGTCTAGGCGTTCTTTCGTCGTAATAGGAGTTTTGTTATTGGGCATATCAAATACGGTGGTAAAACCGCCAGCGAGCGCGGCAGAAGTGCCGGTATAAAAATCCTCCTTCTCTGTCTGCCCCGGATCACGCAGATGCACATGCATGTCTATTAAACCTGGCAAGATCAACATATTTAATCTCAAAACTCAAATCTTAGATCTCAAACCTACATCGTAAATCTTAAATCTATAGATACTGATAAGTTTTAGATTTGAGTTGTAGATTTGCGATTTGAGATTTGACATTTAAGATTTTATTTATATTCATCCCACGCCTTTATTTTTAGATCACTAACCGATAATTCAGTGATCGATTCAATAAATAGATCTGCTTTCTGGCGGTTGGTAAGAAGATAAATGTTGTGGTCAACCGCAGCTCTGCGTATGGTGTAGTAGTCATCAATATCCCGCTCGAGCACGGGGTCAGGAATGTTTATCGCCAGATCTATCTTTCCGGCCTGGAAACAATTTAAAACATTAGGAGTTTTTTTCTCATGGATTTTGTAGAGCCGACGGGTACGAACTCCATTTCGCATGAGAAAAGCAGCTGTCCGTTCGGTAGCATAGATAGGTAGTTTAAGCTTTTTCAATCTCAAAGCACTATCCAAAAATCGCATTTTATTTTCATCTCCTCCAAGAGATAGAAATATTCCTTTTTCCGGTATTTTTCCACCGACGCTCAACTCGGATTTAAGGAACGCTTCAGGAACGAAATCGCCAAAACACGCTACCTCGCCAGTCGAGGCCATCTCAACATGCAATACCGGATCAGCTCCTTCTAACCGTGAAAAAGAAAATTGAGCGGTTTTTACCAATACATGGTTCAGATACAAAAGATCTCGCGGTTTAGCTTTTTTGAATAGTGCATCTCCGATAACGGTTGCAAAATTGACCCGCGTTGCTTTGGAAATCATCGGAAAGGTGCGGGATGCGCGGAGATTGAATTCTATAACATAGATTTTGCTTCCCTTTGCAAGAAACTGAATGTTGAACGGTCCGGTGATATGCAAAGCGTCTGTTAGTTTATCTGCTATTAACCGTATATTATTTTGAGTTTGCAGGTATAGTTTCTGAGCTGGATACGTAATGGTCGCATCTCCTGAGTGTACTCCGGCATGCTCTATATGCTCAGCTATTGCTGAAATCATGATCTCACCTTCCTGCGCAACAGCATCAAATTCGATTTCTTTCGCCTCAGGTATAAATTTCGAAACCATAATGGGATACTCTTTACCGACCAGCACTGCCTTATGGAGAAATGTTTTTAGCTCGCTCTCCGTATAACATATGCTCATCGCGCTTCCTGATAACACATAGGAAGGACGAATCAATACCGGATACTCTACTTCTTCAGCAAATACTATCGCTTCTTCTTCAGTAGTAAATTTATTCCACTGGGGTTGCAGAATTCCTAAATGATCAAGTAATTGGGAAAACTTATTACGATCTTCTGCGCGGTCAATATCAACAGCCTGCGTGCCAAGAATTGGTACGCCGTGAGCATCAAGTTTTTTTACCAGGTTATTCGGCGTCTGTCCTCCCACCGACACCACAACTCCAGACGATTGTTCAAATTCATAGATATCTAGGACTCGCTCGAGCGTCAATTCTTCAAAATACAATCGCTCTGACATATCATAATCAGTAGAAACGGTCTCCGGATTGCAGTTGATTAGTATTGATTTTTTTCCATATTTTTTCAGTGATATAGCAGTGTTCACACAAGTCCAGTCAAACTCAACGGAAGAACCGATACGGTATGGACCAGATCCAAGTACCATCGTTCCTTGTTTTTTCAATGGTTGCACATCATGGTGACTACCGTGATAAGTAGTATATAAATAATTTGTTTTTGCCGGCATCTCCCCGGCGAGCGTATCGATCTGGAAAACAGAGGGAATCACTTTTAATTTTTTTCGCAAATTGCGTACCTCATCTTCTGACGTACCCATTAATTTCCCGATCTGTTTATCAGATATACCAAGTTGCTTAAGATACAACATTAATGAACGACCAACACGTTTTGCGTTTTGCGTTCTGCGTTTTGCGATTGTTTGTTCCGCATCAACAATCTCTTTTATCCGATACAAATACCAAGGATCAATACCCGTTAGCTTGTATAGATTATCAACCGTAATTCTTCTCCGTAATCCTTCTGCGATTGCAAACAACCTTTTGGGTGTTGGAACAGACAGAAATTTCATGAACTGCTCACGATCTCTTGGAAATTCATTTGCTGTTACACCTTCTGCACCAATGTCAAGCATCCGTACTGCTTTTTGTATTGCTTCTTCAAAACTGCGTCCAATCGCCATCACTTCACCGACCGATTTCATACTGCTTCCGATCCGCTCCTCTACTCCCTTAAACTTCTCCAGATCCCACCGAGGAATTTTCACGACGAGATAATCGAGTGCCGGTTCGAAACAACTTTGAGTTATCTGCGTTACCTGATTTTTGATTTCGGTCAATCCTTTACCAAGAGCAAGTTTTGCAGCAACATACGCAAGTGGATAGCCCGTCGCTTTGGAAGCGAGCGCCGATGAACGGGATAGGCGAGCGTTGATTTCAATCACATAATATTCAATTCGCGACATGTCATCCTGAGGAGCGTAGCGACGTGAGGATCTCCCAGCCATAGGCGGGGTTCTCGCATTCCTGCCTCGCCGGCTCGCCTCGCTGCGAAGCGGGCAGGCGGGCGCGAGAGATTCCTCGACCCCGATTAAATCGGGGCTCGGAATGACATTATTCTTCGGATGTGGATTTAATGCGAACTGCACATTACATTCACCCACAATTCCGATGTTTCGCACGATTTCGATGGCTTTTTTTCGGAGGAAATGATATTCAAAATTAGTAAGCGTCTGGCTTGGTGCAACGACGATTGATTCGCCGGTATGAATCCCTAAAGGATCCATATTTTCCATATTGCATACCGTGACACAATTATCATACCGATCACGCACAACTTCGTATTCAACCTCTTTGTAATGATGTAAATATCTTTCAATGAGCACCTGAGGCGAAAATGCGAGAGCGTTTTCAACAATTTTTCTCAACTCATCAGCAGTGTGGACAATCCCTGATTTCTGTCCGCCAAGGGCATATGCTGCCCGTATCATCACCGGATACCCTATCTCGGTTGCATATTCCAATGCCTGCGATAGGTTTTTTGCAGCCTTGCTGGGTGGCGTTGCGATTAATATTTTTCTTAAATAGTTTGCAAATTTATCCCGATCTTCTGTCAGGATAACTGACTCAATGGGGGTTCCTAAAACTTTCACATGGTGTTTTTTCAATACTCCTTGCTGAAATAATGCTACACCACAGTTAAGAGCAGTCTGCCCGCCAAATGATACTGAAATCGCATCAGGTTTTTCTTTTGCAATGACTTTCTCAACAAAGTATGGTAAGACGGGTAAAAAATATACTCTGTCGGCAAGGAACTCCGAGGTTTGAATCGTCGCAATATTGGGATTAATGAGTACCGTATGAACTCCTTCTTCCTTAAACGCTTTAATCGCTTGAGACCCAGAGTAGTCAAACTCCCCCGCCTCACCAATTTTCAGCGCCCCCGATCCAAGCAGTAATATTTTTCTCGGCTTTTGCATAGTGATTAGTTGTTAGTGTTTAGTGTTTAGTTTTTGTAAAGACATTAAGTAGTTTATTTAACATTTTCATAATTTCCTCTAAGAGAAGATTCAAGTGGAGGAACTGATTGTCGTTTAGAAAACCTATGTTTTTAGCTATTAAGAGTTGTGTTTCTAATTCTGCACCAGAACCATAAGAGATTCTTAAAAACTGTGTAAACTCTGCTCTATGCCCCCTATGATGACCTTCTGCTATATTCGATGGAATAGCTACGCTACTTCTTCTTATCTGAGAAGTTAAACCGTACATTTCAGATTTAGGAAATCGTTCGGTAGCTTTATATATCTCTTCACACAACTTAATCGATTTCTGCCAAACTATTAAATCCTTATACGATTTCATAACTTGAACAACTAATAACTAAACACTAACCACTAAACACTTAACTTTGCTTTTTCAATAAAATAATCAAACACCCATTCTGTATCTTCTGGTCCCGGCGTCGCTTCGGGGTGAAACTGTACCGACATGACGGGACGTTTTGCATGAATCAGTCCTTCATTCGTATTATCATTTGCATTGACAAACCACGGTTTGAATCCCGGAGGAATTTCACCAACCGCAAACCCATGGTTTTGCGTAGTGAGATAACAACGTGATGAATGTTGCAATAAACATGGTTGATTCTGGCTGCGATGACCAAATTTCAGTTTGTAAGTATCTCCCCCAGTGGCAAGCGCAAGAATTTGATTCCCCAAACAGATCCCCAATATCGGAACATCACGCTCAAGAAGTTTCTTCACTATTATTATAGTTTCTGAAGCTATCTTCGGATCACCGGGACCGTTTGAAATTACAACGGCGTCAAACGATAGTTTATGTTCAAGAATATCGTAGTTCCAGGGAACAACAGTTACGCGCAATCCACGCGCTACAAGACTGCGAATTATATTTCGTTTCACACCGCAATCATACAAAACCACGGTTTTCCTCTCCGCAACCTCGTAGGTTGCGGACTGGACATCATATGGCTCTTTCGCTGATACTTTTGCAACTAAGTTTTCCTTATTGGGATCCTGAAAAGCAATATTATTTCCAAAAACTATTTTCCCGAGCATCGTTCCTTGAGTACGTAATTTCTTTGCAAGTAAACGAGTATCCTTAATTTCAAGCGCGGGAATGTTTTCTTTTTTAAGCCATTGAGCAAGCGTCATCTTACTCATGAAATGAGAAGGTTTTTCATTGTATGTAGAAACGATAACGCCGGCAGCCTTTATAGAATCAGACTCCCAGAATTGTTTATCGGGAACTCCGTAGTTGCCTATCAAAGGGTAGGTGAAAACAAGGATCTGTCCTGCATAAGAAGGATCTGTGAGACTCTCTGGATATCCGACCATGCCGGTGGTAAAAACCACCTCGCCGGGTGTTGCCTTCTCAGATCCAAAGCTCCTGCCTTCCACTACCGTACCATCTTCTAGTATGAGTTTGCCTATCATAAGAGTTTTGTCATTCCGAGTGTAAGCGAGGAATCCCATTACAATCTGTAGTTAGGTTGTACGGGGATCCCTCGACTTCGCCCGCCTTCGGCGTGGCTTCGTTCGGGATGACAATGGAGAAAGAATTAACGACAACAGCGCCATGCGGACATATAACCCATTCCTCATTTGTTTTGAAAGATAAATCGCACGAGGATCACCATCAACCCTCGTATCAATCTCGCCTACCCGTGGTAAAGGGTGCATAAGAACCATTTTCTTGTTTCCTTTTTTCTTCAAAAGCTCCGGCGTCACAATGAAGGAATGTTTTATTCGTTCATATTCGTTTATATCGGTAAATCGTTCTTTCTGGACACGCGTCCAATACCAGAAGTCTGCGTTACCAGGAATATCTTTCTCACTTTCTATTTCAACAAGTTTGATTCCCCGCTTTCGGAATTGCAAGATATCTTCTCGTGGTAATCGCAGTGCTTGAGGAGAAAGAAGATGAAGAGTGATATTGTTGTACAGAGCTAATCCTCTGATAAGCGAATGCACCGTCCTTCCATTGAGCATGTCGCCGGCCAGTAAACCAACAAGATTATCAAGACGCCCACCGTGTTCATGTATGGTAAATAAATCCATGAGTGCCTGTGTCGGATGTTCCCCCGCTCCACCATCTCCTCCGCTAATAACCGGTATGGATGCCGCGTTTGCTGCCTTTTTGAGAGAACCTGTAACAGGATGTCGCATGACAATAAGGTCACAATAATTTTCAAATGTTCGTACGGTATCCTCAAGCGTTTCCCCTTTTGCTACCGATGATGTTTGCATTGGGTTTTGAAACTCAAGTGTCTGTCCGCCAAGTTTTTTCACTGCTGCAGCAAATGATCCAAAAGTACGAGAAGAAGGCTCAAAGAATAAGAGTGTGACTATTTTGCCTGCCAAAATAGTTTTGAGTTCTGAGACCTGAGTTGTGAGTATTTTTTTTGTTCTTTTGAAAAGGAGGGAAAGTGAGACGGGGGTGAATTGGTCGAGGGAAAGAATATCTTTATTATGAAAGTCTTTTCCAATCCGGTCTTCCTCTTTTTTTCGCCCCATAGTTTGCACCAACTGTAGCAAAGAATGAGAGCGTTGTCAATGAATCAAAGTGATATAATAGATCCAGAAAAAGCCGCGGTGTTGGAATGGTAGACAAACTAGTCTCAAAAACTAGTGGGGGCAACCCCGTGAGAGTTCGACTCTCTCCCGCGGCACACAAAACACTAGTTTAACCATTTTAACTTATGATTCTGTTTATAGTGCTCTTTCTTATCGTATTGAGTGTTATCGCAATCTTTTCCTTCCCTAATTTCTCTCCCATCCCCTACTATCCTTCTCACAAAAAAGACATCCCACTTATTTTGAAATCGCTGGGAGTAAAGAATAATCAAATTATTTTCGATCTCGGCGCCGGTGATGGCATCGTACTGTATCGGGCCGCAAGGTTAGCATTCGATAAAAAACTGAACACGCAGTTTATTGCAGTGGAACTCAATCCTATTCTTTACGTATTGCTTCTTATCAAACGATTTTTTCATAAAAACAGAAAAAATATCACTGTCGTTTTTGGTGATATGTTCAAACTCTCCTACCAAAAACTGCTGCCTCGATATAAAAAAGAGGTGACGTTCTATGTATATATTTCACCATGGCTCTTAGAACGAATGGTGAATATATTACAGAAAGAAGTAAAAAACTTCTCTATAATCTCTTATATGTACCAGATTCCTCACCGAAAACACGTAACGAAGTTAACAGGAAAACACGCTATTTTTAGATACAAATATTAAGATGTCATTGCGAGGATCAGCCATTGGCTGAGACGCGGCAATCCCTAAGATTGCTTCGCTACCGCTCGCAATGACAAGATGCGTTATTCTTATGTTTGAACTCTTATCGAGATTTGATCAACAGATTACGAACCTGATTTTTTATGCAATCCCCCATACTATTTTTTTTGACTATTTTTTCTCTAGTCTATCGGCAGTTGGAGGATTTATCGGTTTGTGGATTGTTTTTGTTATCCTTCTCATCATCTTTGAAGAACATCGCAATAAACAATTTATTTTCTACTTCACTATAAGTCTCATAACAACCGCGTTTTTTGTAAACGTAGTTCTCAAAAACGTCGTGCAACGTCCCCGTCCTCCCTCTTACACAAACGTTTCGACCAACAACGTTTGTCCGAAGGATTATGCGTTTCCTTCCGGCCACGCTTCTGCGGCATTTGCGGCAGCAACCATACTCTGCGTATTCGACCGGAAACGGAGATGGCATTATTTTGGAGTTGCTGGTTTTATCTCACTCTCACGAATTTACCTAGGCTGTCACTACTTTCTCGATGTTGCAGCCGGAGCAACAATTGGAGCATCTATGAGTTATCTTATACTAAAACTTAAACGTTTCCCCCTTTCCCCTTCCCCCTTTCCCCTTATATAACTGTAAAGCTTCCCCGGTACATTCCCATTGCGCATGAGAAGGTGATCGTTCCTTTTTCATTGGGCGTAAACTCAACAATATTATCTCCTGCATCAAGCACTTTCTGAAATCCAATTTTTGGAGCAACTAACAATCCTTGACACCCAAAAACATTTTCACCTTTTATGATCCAGCGAACCGGAATACTCTGTCGTATCACAAAGGTATTGGGAGTATATCCTCTTGCGTCTACACTCATCTCAACCATCTGATAGCCATCCTTCACGGCGACGGGATTACCGCCAGTCTGAGACTGAGCAAATACCGGAATACCAGCGAGGGTCAAAAAATTGGTAAAGTAGCTCACGCCTACCATGACAATAATCACGCCTACCACCTTACTAAATATTCCGAAGTAGGAAGACTTTGCAAAAGATGATGCGAACCCGATGGCGAGAAGAGCAGGGGCAGTACCAAGCGCAAACATTGTCATTAGGAGTGCGCTTTGAATCGGATCGGCAACGCCGAGTGCGTATACTTGAACAGTTTGAGTAAATCCGCAGGGAAGAAAAAAGGTGATCGCGCCCAAAAAAAACGAAGTTTTTTTTGGGCTGCGGATGAGACGACGTTCCAAGCTCTGAAATAACCCTTTCGTTACTCCTGTTGGCAGAATTGATGAAAGTGAAATAATTTTTAGCATGTCAAGTCCTATTAAAATCATCATCAGCGATACAACAAGCGTCAGGAGCGAACCCATTTGAAAATCATTCGAGATAGTTTTTCCCACCAAGCCGGTCAGGAATCCAAAAAACCCATAAGAGGCAATCCGACCGAGGTTAAACCCGATTGCCGGAATCCAAGAGCTTCTCATCTTGCCAATCGTTGCTAAGAATAATGCGCCCGCAGTTGCCATGCAGGTTGAGGTTGAAGCAACGAGCCCGAGGAAAAATACGGAAACTATTGTTAATCCGCTACTGGTAGAAAATTCCGGAAGGATTTTCAGCTCCTGTGCAAAAAAATACAGGATAAACACAATCGCAGCAATCGCTCCTGCATCACGAATCCGCGTTGTGAGCGGTTCATGACACAGTTCTTTTTCAGTACTAATCTGATAACCAAACGGGATTATTTTTCTATTCAGAGCATGCGTATCAAGATGTCCGGTGTAGTGTACTTCTACTTTTTGCGTTGCGTGATTGGGTTTTACTTTACAGACATTATCTAATTCGCTGAATTTGTCCTGAATGAGAATATCGCAGGAAGGACAATGCATTCCTTTGACAAATACCGTCCTCTGCTTAATATGGGGCATCTTATTATTGTATGAAACTTTTCATGAATTTTCAATTTTTAACAACCAATTTTCAATGTTGGTAATTGGAAATTAAGAAGGGTTGTCATTTTATCCATCATATGCTATGTTATAGGTCAGTCATCAGGAGTGATGCGCCTGTCCGGCAAGCTCGGACAATCCTTTGCGCATCGCACCTTGAAAAAAATAGGTTTGGGAGGAGAAAACAGTCATGTTTCGCTGGATCACACATCTCTTCGGCAGCCAAGGACATGGAACCACGCATATTCAGGAACAGAATCGTCGACTCTTGAGGGAGAGTAGGTCACCATGTCCCCACTGCGGACAGGATTACCCACCAACTGCCAGAAGCATCGTTTATTCCGTCAAAGGAGAGTTTCTGGTTCTTCCAGATTTAATCTCCAGGCGTCGAGACGAGTTTATCTGCGATGCAGTAGATGCACTCGTCGCTGAGATACAAGCTGAGGTGAAGCATCTGAGGGAAAGCGCAGAAATTTCACGAAATTTGACTCAGCTGTGAAAGGAGAAAATGATGCTGAAGATGAGCGTTTCTGCGATCTTGTTCTTCGTCACCCATGTGGGACTCCTATTCGGTATCCTCACGCTTGAGGAGATCGATAGGAGAGTCCGCCGCAAGAACAACAAAAAAACACCCGCGTTCTACGAAAACGAGTGGTTTAAGATGATTGCTGTTCTTGGGACCGGCGCGATTGCGCATGTTGCGACCAATGCGCTCGCCGACCACATCCCGTGGCACAGACTGTTGCATGACGAAGACGAAACAGAGCAAGGAAAGTGAGGATACATCTGCGTTGGTGATTGGTGAGTTCTTCGGCCTGATCGGATTCAATATAGTTCTGATCGCAGTTTTTGTGGGCTGCGCACTCGGACCGGCATGGGGCATCAGCAAACTGGGAAAACGTTACCCTATCGCCCGCAACAACTTCATCGTGAAGTACGTTGATGGATCACTCTGGGGTATGCTCACATATCTTGTGAGTATGGCGTTTCTCTCGTTCGCGGCTCTGCGGGAAGCACTCGTCTTTTTCGGAATCAGAATCACGATTGGATAGGAGAAAACGATCGGTCAACCCATGACCATTTCCAAAACCTTGAGAGGGGGGTGCCTCCTTCGGCCGAATCGCCGACCCACCCTCCTCTCTCCTTTAATCCACCCATTCCACCCCTGGGGTAGAACAGATTGCTCTGAATAAAAAAACGTTCTCCTTTTCCATTACGCTCTACTCTTGACATTACTTCACATATATCTTTATAATATCCCTATAGGGGGGATATATGTTTCAACCAAAAAATACCAAAGACCGGATTGTACATCGACTCAAAATTGCACAAGGACATCTCAAAAAAGTGCTCTCAATGGTCGAGAATGATGAGTACTGCATCAACGTTCTTCATCAGTCGCAAGCAGTACAAAATGCACTAAAGGAAACTGATGTTGTTATCCTTGAAAATCATTTAAGAACCTGCGCAAGCGATGCGATTAAAAAAGGAAATGGTCAAAAAGCAGTAGACGAAATTCTCAGTATCTTTAAAAAGACACAGTTATAAATTAGCGTATGGACTCCATCGGCCATTGGCTATTACCTATCGGCTAAATACATGGATAAAATAATTGTTACTCTAACCGGTATTGCAGGCATCATTTTTACTTACTGGTTTTTCCTGAGGAAAAAGGATGAAGCAGTGATTGTTACTGATTCTGTGAATATAACGGTCGAGGGTGGGTACAACCCAAACACAATTGAGATCCCAAAAGGGAAACCAACAAAAATCACCTTTACCCGCAGAGATCCGAATGACTGCCTTTCAGAAGTTGTTTTAGGCGATTTTAAGATTCGTCGGGAATTACCATTAAACAAACCGGTCACTATCGAAATTATACCGAGGAAAGCAGGAACGTTTACCTATTCATGCGGGATGAATATGTATCATGGGAA
>CAZAJT010000007.1:0-34314 GCA_964485585.1 uncultured Gammaproteobacteria bacterium | reverse complement strand
GAATATAAAGACTACGCCGCCAGCAGCCCCCGCAGCGCTTCCCACGCCGAAACCCACAGAGGCGGTGACGGTCGAAAATCCTTTTACCACCCAAACTGCTAATCCCTTTGCAACAACGAGCGCCACTGCGAATCCATTTGAGGTGAGTCCGACAAAAGCACAAGAATATACTAATCCGTTTGACGCATTGAGATGATACTATGAGAATTATTTATCCACTGTTGCTTTTTTTTGGAATACTTGCGTTTAATCAATCAGTCAATGCGCAGCAGTTCCTCAAATATCCAATACCTGAGCTTGGATATTGCAGAGACGCAAAAGAATGTTATTTGTATTGTGAAATACCTGAAAATAGCCCAGCTTGCTGGTCGTACGGTAAATATCAAATCCAGGCCAATGTATTAGGGGAAACAGACGGCAGCAAGGAGGTCAATGCAAAAACAAAGCAGCTTGACATTACGTTCCCGATTGCAGAATTAGGTAATTGTTCAAACGTCAATGAGTGTCGTTCGTTTTGCGAAAAGCCCGATAACCGTCAAGCATGTTTTGAGTTCGCGAAGAAAAAAGGTTTTCATAAAGAAGAAGAACGGAAAGATGAAAAGATGCTCAGCAATGCAAAACAAGAACTAGGATGCACCTCTATGGAGTCGTGCCGTGACTTTTGCAGTAATCCGGACAACCAGAATCGCTGCAGGGAATTTGCAAAAAAAAATGCTCCGGAAAGTTACCAACAGTATGAAAAGAAAGAAGAGTTGGTAAAAAAAGCAAAAGAGAATCTCGGATGTGATTCGTTTGAGTCCTGTAAGAATTATTGTGAACAGAATAAGGAAGCATGCATGAAGTTTGCTCAGCAACATGCGCCGGAAACTATACGAGTGAATGTGAATCGCAGCTGTGGCTCGCCAGAATCGTGTAGAAAACTGTGTGAAGAAAGCGGAAAAAGTCCTGAGGAATGTAAAAGAATGTCGGAAAATGCACAGAATAGAGGAGAAGAGGAACGACAAAAAGAATTTCAAAAAGAGTTTCGTCAGAAGCAGGAGAGTGGTGAATATCGTGATATGAAAAAAGAACGGATGGGATGTTCAAGTGAGGAGGAGTGCAAAAAGATCTGTCAGGAAAATCCTCAAAAATGTCCGGGATACCAACAGTCAAATGATTTTAAGAAGGATAAGGAAGATATGGAACGAAAAAAGAATGAGGTGGAGCAAAATTACCAGCGCAGGCAAGAACCATCAGGGTATCAACAATATAATCAACAAACAGCGCCTCCGATGAATTTTACGCCACCTCCTCAAGGACAAAAATTTGAGCAGTATCAACAACAAAATCAGCAGCAAAATCAGTCAGTTGGTCAACCTCCGCAGGGAAACACTCAGAGACAGGATTCACCGCCTCAGGACAGTTATAAGCCACCTCAAGAGACTCAGCAACAGCAACAACAATATTCTTCTCCACCATCTGGCGGTTCTCAGACAAGCGGGCCTCCTCCAGGAGAGAGTAGTGGAGGTTTTGTAATGCCCCGCTAATTTATCAGACGCTATGTTGAAAGTATTACTTTTCGTTCTTTTGGTTGTTTTTGGTATATTTTATGCTACTTCAGTGAGAGAAGTTGGTTTTAAGTGGGAAAAGATATTCAAAAAATCCTACTATATCAATCGGTATTACAATTATGTGATGAAAGCTGAAGATCGCAGACAGATTAAAAAAGCGGTGGTTGGAAGACTTCAGACTTTGGAGGGTTATGAGAATACAGAAGAAAAAGATATTGGGATATTTATCGATAATCATATCAATAAAATTGAGACACAATATGCAACCGGTACCCTTATTCTGAGAACGGATGAAAATACCAAACCGTTGCGCTGGGTTGCAGTCAAAAGCGAATTCGAATGGATAGCGCCGCATGTTGGTGATAATCAGCCAGATTGTTTTAATATTAAAGAATACAACTTCCCGCCGGAGATCACTACCTGTATAGACTATTAATACTGCAATCTTCTTCTTTGCGAAAACATGTAGAGTGAAAAGAGGAGTACGACGCCAGTGTTGATCTGTATCGCCATTTGAGGGCCGAGATGTTGAGCGAGAAGACCGATGATGAAACTACCGAATGGCGCCATACCCATAAACATAAGAACATAGATACTCATGACCCTTCCCCGTAATGTGTTTTCAACGAGATGCTGAATAGTGGTATTGATTGTTGCAAACTGAATAATCAACGCAAAACCGATGAGGAACAAAAACGGAGCAGCAGTAGGGGCATTTCTGGTGAAACTAAATAGAATGAGCGATGCCGAAAGCAGCCAGCTTCCCCCAATGATAAAGACGGAGGGTTTTATTTTTCTCGCTAATGCCGAAAGAACAAGTGTTCCCAGTAATGCCCCAAGACCTGATATTGAGCTTAGGTATCCCAAACCCGAGGCATCCAAATGAAATATGTTTTTCACAATGACCGGCATGATAGTAAAGTATGACCAGCCAAATATAGAGGTAATCATGGCGAATAAAAGCAATATTCTTATAGTAGTATGTGAAAATGAGTAGCGAATACCTTCTCTAATTGCTTCTAATGGATGCGCGTGTTCTGCTGGAATGTTTTCATGAACTCGGATGAGATACAATGCAATAATTACTGCAATGTAACTAATGCCGTTTACTACAAATGCCCCACCGGTTCCGATGAGGCCGATGAGGATACCGGCCACTCCCGGGCCAATGACGCGAGAGCCGTTAAAGATGCCCGAGTTGAGCGCGAGTGCTGAAGCAAGATTTTCGCGGCCAACCATTTCGACGACAAAAGCCTGTCGTGCCGGCGTGTCAAGAGCGCTGACGGTGCCGAAAAGGAATGCGATAAGCGCGATAAGAAATGGATTCACTATTTGAAAGATCGTTAATAGACCTAACAAGATCGCAAGCGCCATTGAAAAGGTTTGAGTGATTAACATGATGGATCGTTTTGGATACCGATCTACGATTACCCCGCCGAAGAGAGAAAAAATGAGTACGGGAAGCAGGCCGACCGCAGTTATTACTCCTACCCAAAATGCTGAGTTGGTAAGTTGTAGCACCAGCCATCCTTGTGCAATCATCTGGATCCATGTGCCGATCATGGATATTGATTGTCCGGTAAAGTAGAGACGATAGTTTCTGTGTTTAAACGCCGGGAAGATCGCTACAACCTTACTTGCCCAGTCTACTCGCTCGCCAAGATTAATTTCTTGACTTTCACTAATAATATACTGCTCTTCTCTCTCAGATCTACTTTGCATACAATGATTATTTAACGGTTACACTCTTGGCAATATTTCTGGGTTTATCAACGTTATTTCCGAGTTCTACCGCCATATAATAGGCCAGAAGTTGTAGGGGAATGACATTCATAATGGCCGAAGTTTCACTTGTGTCTGGAACAGGGATATAAAAGTCAAACCCATCATGTTTCTTTGAGGAAATTCCAATCACATAAGCACCTCTTGCCCTTACTTCATTAACAGCATTTAAAGTATCGGATTTAGCCAAGTCCTCTGAAACGGTCACAATCACGGGAACACCTTTTTCCATTAAAGTTATGGCATAATGCTTTAAATCTCCTGCAGGCATGCCATGAGCATGGATATATGCTCCTTCAATAATTTTAATCATCCCTTCTTTAACAATATTTAAGTTTTGATATTTTCCAAGTAAAAATATGTCCTTAGATTTTGCTAACTCCTTGGCAAGTTTTTTTATCATCTGATGATTTGTTTGAGAATTTAGATATTCTTCAATTGTTTGGGCTACTCTTTTAAGATTTTTTCTTCCCTCTTCAATCTTTCTTTCTACTGCTTTTGAAAGATAGTAACCCCAGGCGATTTGGGAGGTATAAACTTTGGTGGACATCACGCATATTTCTGGACCAGCATTGCTCATAAATTTAAAATCAGAGATTCTGGTCATTGTTGAGCCAGGCATATTAACATAGGTAGCAATTGTTACACCCTTCTCTTTTGCTTTTTCCAAAACCTCTAAAACATCAGCTGATTCACCTGATTGAGAAGGAGTAATGATTAAATCACCTTTACCAAAAAGGTCAAAATAATCTAAGGCATCAGCTGCTGTTAAACCGACTGCCTTAATTCCTGAGTGAACTCTTAAATAAAATGCTATTTGAGCAGCTGCGCCTCCTGCTGTTCCTACTCCTACTGTATAGATGTTTTTCGCTTTTCTTATAGTTTTTATAAATTCATCCGGGAATTTCTGATTTAATATCTGGTTTATTACGTAAGGACTTTCATTAATCTCTTTGAGCATGAAGTGATCATAACCTTCTTTATCCACCTTACTGCTTTTAAAATCTATCTCTTCTAAAGAGTAGAGGACGGACTGGTTAGTTTTTATATCAAAGAGTTCTAGTTTTCCGTTGTAAAAAACCATCTGTCCATTGTCCACCACTAAAACCTTATCAACATAAGGAGCGAAAGATAGTGTATCTGACGAAAAAAAGACCTCTTTATTATTAACTCCTATAACCAAAGGAGAGCCATTCCTACAAGCAATGATTTGTTCATCCTTGGTCAAAAGGATAATGGTGTTCCTGCCCTTTAGATCCAAAAAAGCTTCTCTGACAGCTTCTTTTAAGTTGTCCTTTCCCTTCAATTTTTCCTCGACTAATCTAACTATCACCTCGGTATCTGTTTCAGTCTCAAATTTATAACCACTGTTTTGCAGTTTGAGTTTTAAAGTAGAATAATTTTCTACAATTCCATTTTGAGCCAAACAAAAACTCTTATCGGTTGAAAAATGAGGATGAGCATTAATCTCAGAAATACCCCCATGGGTAGCCCATCGAGTATGCCCAATACCTAATAAAGATTTGGGTAAACCAGCTAGTTTATGAAAGTCTCCTATGGCGCCTACTTTTTTATTGATCTTTATTGCATCTGCCAAAATTGCAATTCCCCAGGAATCATAACCCCTGTATTCTAATCTTTTTAATCCCTCCAAAATTACTTCAGAAGCATTCTTATGGCCAACATACCCGAAAATACCACACATACTTCTAATAGAAGAGCACTAATAATCCCTGACTCTGTTAGGGAGCTCTATGCAATAAAAGGGAAGAAATTGAGTTGTTTTACCTTTGGACTTGAATTACTTCAAGGTTTCATGTAAAACATTCAGGTCGTCAACTACAACCTGAGGGTTTCCGTAGATGCTCTCTCCCGACTGAAAGTCGGGGAGGTTCGATTGTCTCGTCCACCTCTTGCTTCGCAAGGGCGAGACGGACCCCTCTCCTCGTCTTCCACGATCAGCCAATGGCCGAACGGGACCACACGCTCGATTTTATAATGCATCCCTTTCGAAAAAAGAGCTACTAGCATAGTACTGTAATCGCAAACAATTGTCAATGCGTAGAAGATGTATAGTAGGCTACAATATAGACATGGTCGATAGCATTATTAATATCCTTAATACACTTGCTGAAAATATAAGTTGGTTTGATATATTATTGGTCTTTTTTATTGGGTATTTTTTGTATAACAGCAATGATTTTATTTCTTCGTTCGCCGATCTTCTTGGATTTATGGTAACACTTTTGTTATCATATCGGCTGTATCTGCCGGTGGCAAAGTTCTTCGTGGCGTATTTATCTTTTCCCCGTGGAATAAGTCAAGCAGTATCATTTTTTCTTGTGTGGTTTATTATTGAGTCAGTGCTTTTTATTGTGAGTAGAATCGCTTTAAACCAAGTTCCGCTTCACATTCAAAATCATAGATTGAATAGATATCTTGCGTTTGTACCTGCGTTTATCCAGGCATGCATATTCTTTTTTCTTATCACCATTACTATTTTTTCTCTACCAGTCAAGGCGAGTATAAAAGAGGAGATTCTTCGTTCGAAAACCGGACCGTATCTTATATCGTTTTCACATATTCTGGAAAGCAGGATTAAAAATGTTTTTGGTGAAGCGGTGAATGAAACGCTTAACTTTTTGACCATCCGGGAGGGAGGCGCGGGAAGTATCGATCTCGGTTTTACCGCTGCTGCAGAACTGTTATCGGTCGACTCGCAATCAGAGGACATCATGATTGCGCTTGTCAATCGAGAACGCAATGGTGAAGGAATATCAACGCTTACAGAAAATATCGTACTTCGTGATGTTGCCCGTCTCTATGGGAAAGAAATGATGAGTCGCGGTTTTTTTTCTCACGAATCTCAAGTTGACGGATCGAGTCCTGCGCAACGAGTTGAGCGCAATGGCATTACTTATCTAGTTACCGGTGAAAATCTTGCCTATGCTCCTGACGTCTATCTAGCCCATCAGGGTTTGATGAATTCGCCGGGACATCGGAAAAATATTCTTTCTGAAGAATATGGGGAAATAGGAGTGGGGGTTGTCGATGGAGGAATCTACGGAAAAATGTTTGTGCAAATCTTTAAGGACTAACGTTGGCCACATTAGGTAAATAAATCTGCTTGGCCAGTGTTGGTAGATTGTTTTTCCTTTGCCGGTTTTGTTTTCTTCGCTTCTTTATTCTTCGGGGAGAAGATCCGTTCTACCAATGAGCTCATTTGGAGCGACGTAAGAAATTCCTTCAGGTCTTCTTTAAAACCGGTAAATACTGACGACTCGATCGTAAAGTTGATGGGGACATCGCAGTGTATAGTTGCCAGTTGTTTTGCAAGCAGGATATCTTCCCGGTATTCCTCGACAACGTTCCTCACCCGTTCACTCTCAATAGAACCAATGTTTTTTATGATGGTTTCAACTGATTTAAACTGTGACAAGAGCGAAAGTGCGGTTTTCGGTCCAATGCCTTTTGCGCCGGTGTAGTTATCTGAAGGATCGCCCATGAGACCTTTCAGATCGGGTATTTCTTCTGGGGTCACCCCCAGTTTATTCTTCACTTCTTCTCGATCATATAACTTTATGGTACTCAACCCGGTTTGAGGAGAGATAACAAAAACATTCTCATCAATGAGCTGCATAATGTCTTTATCCCCAGTGAGTATGAGGATTTTGTAATCATGCTTGTACTTCTTAACAAGGGTTCCTATGAGATCGTCAGCCTCATATCCTTCTTTCTCAATCTGAATAATGCCAGCCTTGTCCACCATTTCCTTAATATAGGGAATCTGTACGACGAGTTCATCAGAAAGCTTCGGTCGATGCGCTTGATACTTTTTGAATAATTTCTTTCTGAAGGTCGGCTTAGGGGTGTCATAGCAGATGATAACATTGTCGGGATGAAAATCGACCATTGCCTTATTAAGCATCGTAAGAAATCCATACACTGCATTTGTTGGTGTTCCCGAACTGGTTCTAAAGGTTTGAGGAATGGCATAAAAGGCTCGATGAATAATAGCGTTGCCATCAATCAGAAGTAATGTCATTGTTTTGGTTTTTCACCAACTATTTTTTCAAACTCGTCTTGATCGAGACTTTCCTTTTTAATAAGCTCCTCTGCTATGAGATCGAGATATTTTCGTTGTCCTTTGACGACTTCGACAGCTTTTTTATAAGCTTCGTTAATTATAAATTGTATTTCATTATCAATCTTGGCCATCATTTCTTGAGACACCGAATTTTGCTCCCAATAGGATTTGCCCCACTCAGCTAAATCCATTGTTGGCCCAAAATTCATGGGTCCAAGCTTACTCATGCCGTAATCTACCACCATAGCTTTTGCGATCTGGGTTGCTTGATCAAAATCATTCGCAGCACCGGTGGTAATCTCATTAAATATCGTTTCTTCTGCTGCTCGCCCCCCCAACATTGAGATGATTTTCGAAACAAGATAGGTTTGCGTATAATGAAGCTTGTCTGCGTCGGGAAGAATCTGCGTATGTCCCAGCGATTGACCTCGGGATACAATTGAGATACGATGCACCGGATCAGTATGGGGCATAAAGTGACTGACTATTGCATGTCCGGCCTCATGGTATGCGGTTATTTTTTTGTCTAAATCTGATTGCAGTCGCTTTTTTTCCGGACCAAGCTTCACTTTTGTAGCAGCTTCTTCAATATCATTCGCATTAATTTTATCGCGGCCATTTCTCGCGGCGAGAATGGCCGATTCATTCAACATATTTTCAAGATCCGCGCCAGAATAACCAACGGTGCGCCTGGCTACCTTTTCCCAGTTCACATCGGTGTCAAATGGCTTTCCCTTCGCATGGATCGTAATGATTGCTTTTCTTCCTTCAAGATCCGGAAAATCTACAATAGTGCGCCGATCAAACCTTCCGGGGCGAAGAAGTGCAGAATCTAGGAGATCTCCTCTGTTGGTTGCGGCGACAACAACCACTTGTTCATTTGGCGTAAATCCATCCATTTCTACCAGAATTTGATTCAATGTTTGTTCACGCTCATCGTGCGACGGCATCATCCCAACTGATCGAGCTCTTCCTATTGCATCAATTTCGTCGATAAAAATGATCGAAGGCGCGCTTTTTTTTGCGGTTGCAAAAAGATCTCGTACTCTGGCTGCGCCGATTCCAACGAGCATTTCCATAAATTCCGAGCCGGCAATCGAGAAAAATGGAACAGCGGCTTCACCTGCTACTGCTTTTGCAAGTAATGTTTTTCCGCAACCCGCTGGCCCAACGAGTATGACCCCTTTTGGAGTACGAGCTCCCAATTTTTTGTATTTCTCAGGATGTTTCAAAAAGTCAACAACTTCCTCGAGTTCCTTTTTCGCCTCATCAACACCGGCAACATCTTCAAATGTCACCTTCGGCATATCTTTTGAGAATCGCTTCACTCGTGCCTGACCAAAGGAAAATACTGATTCCTGTGCCCCTTTTGCCTGACGAAACAAGAATACGATAAATGCAATAAGGAGTATTGTAGGAATAATGTTACCAAGGAAATTCCATAAACCGGTAGCAGCCTGTGTATCTTTAATGGTAATATTGACCGTGTTAGGATCGATTCCACTATCTTTCAATGTCCGCAAAAAACTATCGCTTGATTCCTTGTGGCTGATGGCGACTTTCTGATTTTTGTAGTAGACGAGGATTTTATTGTCAATAATCTCCACCTTTTCAACTTTTTTATCCCTAATATCGTTCACTATGGTGGTGATTGGTTTTTCGGGAACTGTTTTATTTACCTCACGGGTAATGGTAGAGAGAGCATAGAAAAAGAAGAATCCAAGAAAGATCACAATGAACAACGCTTTTATGTCAAAATTTATCCGAAATTCCGATATTTTCTTACCGTTACCGTTTCGATCTGTAGCTGGTAGTTTACCACCTTTTTTCATAGTGATCCATTCATTTTAGCAGATGTTTGGTAAAATTGATAGAGCCGGAGGGGTTAGTTTACAACTCCTATCACGTAACGCGAAATTCGAAATCCAAAGCACGAAATTCGAAACAAATTCCAATTACCAAATTCCAATGTTCAAAATTCAAAACTGTTTAGAATATGAGCATTGAAATTTAGATATTGTCACGAGTTTCGCAGTTGTCATTCTGATCCCGCGAAGCGGGAGAAGAATCTCTCGCGAATGCGAGGCTGAAACAAGTTCAGAGATCCTTCGTCGCTTCACTCCTCAGGATGACAGGAATTGCGAAACTCGTGATTGTTTGGAGCTTGGAATTTGTAATTTGGCATTTATGCGTATAATCTCAACAGAAAATACCAGTGGCGACCGGATAATAACAGCAACGAAACGAGTCTTAGAGACGGGTGGACTTGTTGTTTTTCCCTCCGATACCGTGTATGGGTTGTTGGTTGACGCAACCAATGAGAAAGCAGTACAGAAGTTGATTGCGTTTAAGGAGCGACCTGTTGGAAAAGCAGTGTCGATTTTTGTATCAGATTTTGAGATGATGCAAGAATACGTTTCGCTTTCAGAACAGCAAGAACGATTGATTCATGAGTTGCTGCCCGGTCCTTTTACCATTGTGCTCCCATCAAAACACGAAGTATCACATCTGCTGGAGTCGGAAAGAGGATCACTTGGAGTACGAATCCCTGCTTATACTTTAATTAATCAATTAATGAAAGTATTTAGTAAACCAGTCACTGCTACTTCTGCGAATCTTTCAGGAGAATCTCCCCACTATTCTCCAGAGTCGTTACTAAACGTTCTTCCTGCATCTAAGAAACAGCTCATTGATCTTATTGTCAATACGGGGCAGTTGTCAAGAAACAAGCCGTCTACTGTCGTTGATCTTACCACCGGTAATGTTCAGATTATCCGGAAGGGAGATATAGTATTTTCAGATGTTCAAAGATTCTTATCAGAATCACCAGGCCAGACAAAAAAGATCGCAGCACACATCATGAGGAATATAGAGAGCCGTTATCTCGGTAAATCAATTTCACTTATTTTAATGGGTGAACTGGGCGTTGGTAAAACTGTTTTTGCAAAAGGAATTGGCAGCTATTATGATGTTGAGGAGATAGTTTCTCCGACGTATGTTATCTGTAATGAGTATGTATTAAAAAAGCAACCATACGAATATTTGTATCACCTCGATCTTTACAGTATTGAAGACGAAGAGGAATTCAAACATTTAGGAGTTGCACAGATGATAGGAAAAAAGAGCATTAATGTTATTGAATGGGGTGAGAAAATTGGTTTACTTCTTCCTCTTTTACAGGAAAAAACGCAGGTTGTGTACATCGCCATTTCGTACATGAATCAAACAGACCGTGAAATACAAGTTAAGAAACAGGCATGAAAATTCTTGCCATTGAGACTTCATTTGACGAGACCTCTGTCGCAGTGACAGAGGAGAGAAAAGTTCTTTCAAACGCTATCTATTCCCAGATTCTTTTATACAAAGAGTGGGGTGGGGTTGTCCCGTCCATTGCGAAACGAGCTCATCAAAAGCGGATTGATTATGTCATAGAGGAAGCAATACATAAAGTGAAGAAAATCGATATACAAACTTTTATGAAATCCATTGATTATATTGCAGTGACTTATGGTCCTGGTCTTGCGCTTGCCCTTGAGACAGGTATCGCCAAGGCAAAAGAATTAGCAGCACGCTACGAGAAAAAAATAATCCCCGTTAATCATATGGAGGGACATATATACTCGGTATTTGCACAGAATCGCAATGGTAATCCGCCACGGGATTTTACCTTTCCTTATCTCGTTTTACTGGTGTCAGGAGCCCATACTGAGCTACTTTTATGGAAAGATCATCTTTCATACGAAATGCTTGGTAAAACCCGGGATGATGCTGCAGGTGAATCCCTTGATAAAGCAGCACGTATGCTTGGATTTGGCTATCCCGGCGGGCCGATCATAGAGCGCCTTGCTCAACAGGCGGCGACTTCTGATCACTACCAGTTTCCCCGGCCAATGGCTCGTTCAAAAGATCTTGACTTTTCTTTTTCGGGTTTGAAAACTTCCTTTTTTTACTACCTGAGATCAATTGAAGAAAAAGAGAAAACTGAAAAAGTACGAGAACTTGCAAGTTCATTTCAGTCCGCAGTGATAGAATCACTCCTTATTAAAACTGAACAAGCGATGCTGCAAACCAATGTGAATAATGTAGTAATTGCCGGCGGTGTTGCTATTAATAGTAAGTTGCGCAAGGAATTTCGGAAACTGGTGAAAAGACAGGGGGGTGCTGTTTTATTTCCTCCCTACGCCTACCTCAACAAGGACAACGCGGCAATGATTGGTATTGCTGCTTTCTATAGAGCGCAGGAGGGGTATTTACGCGATGCAAGTAGCGAGATCGATAGGGTGCCAAGGCTTGCGCTTGCATAACGATATACGATGTACTAAACTATTACTTATTTAGTATATGTTTACTTTGACTAATAAATCAGACTATGGTTTGATTATTATTTCGAAGCTGGTGCGCAGACCGGAATACATTCCGTTGTCAAAGATCGTAAGCCAAACACAGCTGCCCCAGCGATTTATTGCGCGTATTGCAGCCGACTTGGTACGGAGCGGTATCCTTATAAGTAAGGAAGGAAAGGATGGAGGATACCGGTTAGCGAAAGATTTGGACGACATAACCCTTTTTGATTTTCTTACCGTTTTTGAACCAGACCTTCACATCGTGAAGTGTCAGCAACCAAAGTATCACTGTAATTTTGAATACAGTTGCAATCACCATGCATTCTTCACAAAAAAATTGAAGAATATTTTTATGCAAGAGTTACGTACATGGACACTTGGAGATTTCATTACTAACAACTAATTATTGTATGTTGAGCGTTCAAAATCTTACCGCATCGGTCAACAACAAAAGAATCCTTACCGACATCACCGCTACTTTTGAAAAGGGAAAAATATATGCCATCTTGGGGCCGAATGGTTCTGGAAAATCAACCCTCGCGAATGTTCTCATGGGGCATCCTTCCTACACTTTAGAAAAACAGAGCAAAATATTCATGAATGATGAAGAGATTACTGAAATGGAGCCTGATAAACGGGCCAAGAAAGGTCTCTTTCTCTCCTTCCAAACACCGCAGGCGTTAAGCGGCGTCAAGCTCCCGCAGTTATTGCAGTATGCTTTGCAAGGAAAGAAGGACCCTTTCGTTCTGCGGAAAGAAATTCAATCGTACGCAAAGGATTTAAAAGTTCGTGAAGATCTCCTTACGCGATCACTCAACGAGGGGGCATCGGGGGGTGAGCGGAAAAAACTGGAAGTGCTCCAGGCGGCGATATTAGATAAAGATTTGCTCATCTTCGATGAAGTAGATACTGGCGTTGATGTGGACGCAATGAAAACAATCGCAGAATTTCTGAATAAATTTCGAAGGGACAAAACGTATATTATCATTACTCACTATAACAGAATTCTGAAATATTTACGACCTGATGTGGTGTTTGTTATGGTAGATGGGAAGGTTCAGAGAGTTGGCGATTATACATTGGCAGATGAAATTGAGAAGAATGGATACGAGATTTCCAGTTAGTTATATAGTATTTATGCAAAATAATAATCTTAATTTCGAATACCGGTACGGGTTCTCGATGCCTGAGAATTACGCATATAAGGCAAAGAGAGGATTGAGTCGGCAGATTGTCGCACAGATCTCTGCAATGAAGCATGAGCCGGAATGGATGCGGGAGTTTCGATTCAAAGCATACAAAATCTTCCTCAGTAAGCCAATGCCGCTGTGGGGTCCTGATCTCTCCAGAATTAATTTTAAAGATATTTACTACTACATTAAACCGGTAAAAGATCAGGCAACCTCATGGGATGATCTTCCTCCTGAGATTAAGGAAACTTATGATCGGATTGGGATACCGGAAGCAGAAAAAAAATACTTAGCTGGAGTAAGCGCGCAATATGAAAGTGAAGTGGTATACGAGAGTTTTAATAAAGCGCTTATTGCGCAAGGAGTGATTTTTTGCGACATGGATACTGCGGTTAAAAACTATCCGGAAATGGTGAAGGAATATTTCGGAATGCTGATACCACCCCATGATAACAAATTTGCCGCATTGAATTCTGCCGTGTGGTCCGGAGGATCATTTGTATATGTTCCAAAAGGAGTAACAGTCTCACTACCATTGCAAGCGTATTTCAGAATCAACTCCGAGCGGTTTGGTCAGTTTGAACGGACTCTCATCATTGCTGAAGAAGGGAGTAGTGTGCATTACGTTGAAGGTTGTACTGCGCCAATATATACGACCGATTCGCTCCACAGTGCAGTCGTTGAAATATTCGTTAAAAAGGGAGCTCGGGTACGATATACCACAGTGCAAAACTGGAGCAAAAATGTGTACAACCTCGTTACAAAACGGGCAAAAGCAGAGGAAAATGCCATTATGGAATGGATAGATTGCAATATCGGCAGTCAAATTACTATGAAATATCCGAGTGTGTACCTCATGGGTGAAGGAGCTCGGGGAGAGGTTCTCTCCATAGCGTTTGCGGGCGCGCAGCAATTGCAAGACGCCGGTGCTAAGATGCTTCATTTTGCGCCTAACACTTCTTCTCGTATTGTTTCAAAGTCTATCTCAAAAGACGGAGGGAGAACATCCTATCGGGGTTTAGTGCAAGTTATGCCCGGCGCCAAAAACTCATCGGTATTTGTATCATGTGATGCTTTGATTCTTGATGGGGAATCCCGCTCTGATACTTATCCTTCAATGAGGATTAAAGAAAATGATGTTTCGATTCAGCACGAAGCTACTGTTGAGAAACTTGGCGAGGAGAAGCTGTTTTATCTGACTGCACGAGGAATTGAAAAATCGGACGCCGAAGGTCTATTAGTAAATGGTTTTATCGAACCGGTCTCCCGTGAAATTCCTCTTGAGTATTCTATTGAATTGAATAGGCTGATTAATCTTGAGATGTCAGGAAGCGTTGGATAAAGTTAGATCAGAGGTTACGCAGATGATTTTAGTTTAGTTTGTCATTGCGAGCGAAGCGAAGCAATCCCATTTGAGATTGCCACGGCTACTTCGTAGCCTCGCAATGACAGCAGAGTGCGTAAGTCCTGTTAGATGATAGATGTTGGATGTTAGATGTTAGACGATCATATGGCATATTTGATTAATCTGAATGAGCGAATGCAGGAAAGAATAGTGCTGAATAAACAAGGAGAGTATGTTGTTTTCATGCATAATGTTTCCGGAAAGATCACGGTTGAGATTGCCGCAAGAGATATTACCGTAGACATCTTTGGTTTATTTACTGGTAAAAATTCCGATGTGTTCAATATCGAGATGGTACAACATCATACGGCGCCGGCATCAACATCGAATCTATTCATCAAAGGGGTGTTCGACGACGCATCAAAATTTTCCTACAAGGGGTTGATCAGAATTGAAAAAGAAGGACAGCAGAGTCATGCATATCAAAAGAATCAGAATCTTATATTATCGCCGAAAACGTTTGTAGAGTCAAAACCGTATCTGGAGATTTTGGCGAACGACGTATTTTGCACCCATGGATCAACCACCGGAAAACTCAACGAGGAATATCTCTATTATTTACAAACACGGGGTATTGATGAAAAGGGGGCGCGAACGGTACTCATAAATGGTTTTATCGATGAAGTATTTGAGAGAATTCGGGAAAAGGTACCCGATTTCAGATACCGACTGAACAAATATGGTTATTGGGTTACTTAGTTACTTAGTCCTATACTAACTAACCAAGTAACCAATTAACTAAGTAACCATTACAATGATAGATTCGAAAAAAATCAAACAGGATTTCCCGATCTTTAAGAAGCACCCGGATCTTGTATATCTGGATTCATGCGCTACGTCTTTGAAACCACAATCAGTCATCGATAAACTTACTGAGTACTATACAAACTATAGTGCAAATGTTTTTCGGGGAATATACAAAATTTCTGAACAAGCCACTGATGAATACGAAGAGACGCGAAGAGTTGTTGGGAAATTCATTAATGCAAACCGCCCTGAAGAAGTGGTTTTTACTCGTAATACTACTGAATCACTAAATCTTATTGCATACGCATTGGGAAGACAAATTGTGGAGAAGGATGATGAGATAGTCACAACAATCATGGAACATCATTCCAATTTTGTTCCTTGGCAGCAGCTGACTTTTGAAAACAACGGGGTATTAAAAGTGCTTAATACCGATGCACAGGGATGTCTTTCTGGAGAGAATCTTGCTTCACTAATTACTCGAAATACCAAAATTCTTGCGCTTACCTATGTATCAAATGTACTTGGCACTATAAATTCTTTAAAAGAATTGATACAGAGTGCGAGAAAAGTTAATCCGTCAATCATGGTGGTAGTGGACGGAGCACAGGCCGTTCCCCATCTCACCATAGATGTTCAAGATCTTGATTGTGATTTTTTTGCCTTTTCGTCGCACAAAATGCTTGGGCCGACAGGTATTGGAGTGTTATGGGGGAGATATGACATGCTTTCATCAATGTTCCCTTTTCAATTTGGAGGAGAGATGATTGAGGAAGTCGCCATCGAAAACACATCATTTAAAAAGCCTCCTCATAAGTTCGAAGCTGGAACTCCGCATATCGCCGGAGTGATCGCTCTTAAGGAAGCAATACGATACTTGGAGTCAGTTGGAATGGATGCGATCCGTGAACATGAAAAAGTGTTAACCGAATATGGGATGAGTATTCTTCAGGATACCTTTGGTGATGACATTCGTATCCTCGGTCCTTCTGTGGAAAAGAGAGGAGGCATCATCGCGTTTACTCTTAAACAGGTACACCCGCACGATATCGCGCAGGTACTTGATGAAAGCGATGTAGCGATCCGCGCCGGTCACCACTGCACCATGCCGCTTCATGCACATCTGGGGATTCCGGCGTCAGCCCGGGCAAGTTTTCATATTTACAACGATAAAGAAGATGTTGATAAGTTGGTTGTTGCATTAAAAAAAGTAAAAGAGGTTTTTCGTCGCTCCTGATTTTCCTATGTCAATATACAAGGACATCATACTTGACCATTATCGCAACCCGAGGAATTTCGGGAAGCTCGCTCATGCTACAAAATCAGTCTCATTGTATAATCCATTGTGTGGCGATCGTATAACTATGGAAGTTACTCGCGAAAACAATAGTATCAAAGACGTGCGATTTTCAGGGGAAGGATGTGCTATTTCTCAAGCAACCGCTTCTATGCTTACTGATTATGTTCAGGGTAAGTCACTCGAAGAGTTGCGTAAGATTCCAAAAGAGTTTATCATGAATATGATCGGTATTGAGTTGAGTCCTAACAGGCTCAAGTGCGCGTTGCTCCCTTGGGAAGCGCTTATGAAGATTGTAACTGAGTTATGAGTGACACAAAAGTAATAAGAAAATTAAAAGTGACGGTAAATCGAGATCTTTGTATTGGCACTGCAACCTGTGTTGCGATTGCGCATAATACTTTTAATCTCGACAGCGAGTCAAAAGCGGTTGTCCTTGAAACAGCTGATCAAGATAACGACGAGACAATACTTGAAGCGGCAAGAGGTTGTCCGGTTGCTGCAATAACAGTAGAAGATGAAAACGGTCAAAAAATTTACCCAGCTTGATGATGTAGCATATGAATAACTTCCTCTGGAAAATTGGCGGCGAAGCAGGATTTGGCATCATGACTGCAGGACTCACCTTGTCAAAGATTGCTTCGCGCTCAGGGTATCACATCTTTGATTATGCTGAATATCCTTCTCTCATTCGTGGTGGCCATAATACCTATGAGGTACTTATTTCATCAGATAAACTATACGCGACCCGAGAACATATTGATTTGCTGGTTTGTTTGAATAAAGAGACATATTTGATGCATAAGTCGCGGCTTTCACAAAGCTCTATCGTAGTTTACGATGGGGAAGAATTTAGCATTTCCGAAAATTACATAAAAGTTGAAATGCCTTTTAAGAGGATTCTCAAAGAATTGCAGGGTCAGCAGCTGATGGCAAATACTACTGCGCTTGCGGCAAGTGTTGCGCTTCTGAAGGGTGACGCATCGATACTGCATGACATAATAACCGTGCAATTCAATAGAAAAGGCCAAGAGGTAGTTGAGTACAACAAAAAATTTGCCGAAGCCGGCTTTTCACATATTCAAAACAACTATAAACACTTGATCCGACCAGTATTGGAGAGAAGAACAGATGCGGAAAAGCTGGTGCTTTCCGGAAATGAAGCATTTTCACTCGGATCGGTGATGGCCGACTGTCGTTTTTACGCTGCTTATCCGATGACCCCGACATCAATTGTTCTTTCAATTCTTGCCGAATGGCAGGTTACGACAGGTATGGTAGTCCGGCACGCAGAAGATGAAATATCAGTAGTGAATACTGCACTTGGCGCCGCTCATGCTGGGGTTCGTGGAGCAGTAGGGACTTCGGGCGGTGGATTTGCTCTCATGGTTGAGACACTTTCGTATGCGGGGATTGCTGAAATTCCTCTCGTCGTGTTCTTAGGACAACGACCAGGTCCTGCGACCGGTATGCCGACATGGACAGAGCAAGGTGACTTACTGTTTGCTTGCCATGCCGGTCATGGCGAGTTCCCAAAAATTGTGCTTGCTCCCGGAGATCCGAAGGAGTTGCTCGAATTGACAATGGCTGCTTTCAACCTCGCTGATTCTTATCAGTTGCCCGTTGTCATCATGGGTGATAAGGTTCTTTGTGAATCTCATATGAGTGTTTATCGGGATGAAGTTGTGAATCTCGGCGACAATTACCATATCGTCAGAGGAAAAACTGTAAACACCCCATCTGAATTGCCATATCTGCGATATCTGGCGACACCAGATGGGATTTCTGAGCGTTTGATTCCGGGAGCTGCCGGAGTATTTTATCAAGCAAACTCATATGAGCACACACAGGATAGTCATACCAGCGAGGATGCGGCCGAACGTAAGACACAAGTAGAAAAACGCAATAAGAAATGGCAGACCTACCTGCACAACGATTTTCAGCTTCCTAAGGTATATGGAGATTTTGACCATTCAGATATTGTTTTTGTCTCATGGGGAGGAAACAAAGGAGCTATTCTTGAGGCGCAAAAACTCCTCCAAAATACCGGAATCCGCTCGGCATATTTGCATTTTACCCATATTTACCCATTGAACAAAGAAACTATTCTTCAGCAATTTCCCAAAGGAAAAAGATATATCTTGGTCGAAAACAATTCACACGCTCAGTTTGGAAAACTGCTTGCTATGGAAACTGGTATGGAAATATCAGAGAAAATATTACGGTATGATGGAAGACCCATTGCGGCTGAAGAAATTATGAGTTATATTACTCATATCAATGGTTGAAGATTTTACCGGTTTTACTCCAACGTGGTGCCCGGGATGCGGCGACTGGGGAATTGGGGTGGCGATTAAGAAAGCGCTAACTGATCTTAATCTTAAACCATCCTCTGTCGAAATTGTATTTGATATTGGTTGTTCTGGTAATATGAATGATTTTTTAAACGCCTATGCAATGCATGCGCTCCATGGTCGCTCAATTCCAAATGCAATTGGTATCAAGTTGGCCAATCACGCGATGCCGGTGTTGGTTGTAGGCGGTGACGGAGGTATCTACGGCGAAGGTGGGAATCATTTTCTTCATGCCTGTAGAGGAAACCATGATATTACTGTGCTTGTTCATGATAATAGCGTTTACGGTTTAACAACGGGCCAGGTCGCTCCTACCGCGCAGAAAGGGATGAAGTCGAAATCGACTCCTGAGGGGATTTTGGAGGTACCCGTTAATCCGCTCGCGCTTGCCCTGACACAGGGAGCGACATTTGTAGCAAATGCGTTTGCCGGCGATGTGAATAACCTTATTGAATTAATTAAAGAAGGGGTGAAGCATAGGGGATTTTCCCTCATTAATATATTGCAGCCGTGCGTCACCTTTAATAAGGTAAATACCTATCAGTATTATCTTAAAAATATCTATAAACTCGATCAAAACCATGAGAAAACAAATTACGCGGAAGCTCTCCATCATGCTGTAGCAGTAGGTGGCGAACGATATCCTATAGGTATTCTTTATCAGGTAGCAAAACCAGCGTACCATGAACAGTTGCCTCAACTTTCTCAGCAAACGTTAGTCACGCGATCAAATTATCGTGATTTTAACGCACTGTTAAAGGATTTTACCTAATTCTAAGGTAAGTACTTTGAACAAGAACGACAATTTAGGGCAATAGGACAATTTTAATGAGTTACAATTTGACTTTTAGCAAATAGTAGTCTATACTGCTAATACATATGGCATTTATGCTTGGAGCTAAGGAACAATCCGTTTACCCTATTGTAGCAGTTCGAGAGGGTATTGTTTTTCCCAATGCGGAGAATGTGTTGGTGTTTGGAAGAACCAAAAGCACAGAAGCTATTAATGAAGCACTCAAATCGGACAAAAAGGTTGTTTTAGTAATGCAAAAAGACTCCAGTCATGATGACCCGAATCCACGAGAACTCTATGATATCGGGGTTGTCGCCACGATAGAAAAAACGGTGATGGGAGAAAAAAACGAGATAAACGCTTTGGTAAAAGGTAAAGAGAAAGTACGAATCGTTGAATATATTCGGCAGGATCCGTATTTTGAAGCGAAGGTAGAGATGGTTGAAGATACCATATACGATAACGAAGAGATTCAGGCCCTGGTAAAACATATATCTGTACAGGTAAAGAAAGCTATCAATCTTGGCAAAACAGTCGACTTCGTTTTTTTAATGAACATATTAAACATAACCTCACCTCATGATTTTTCGTATCAGGTAGCTATGATCCTTGATCTGAAGCCGGATGAGCGTCAAAAGCTTCTCGAACAGGTAGATTTGAAAACCCGCCTCAATGATGAGGTTGAGTATATCAACAGAGAGATAAAGATCCTTGAGATAGAGAAAAATATCTCGACAAAAACCCAACAGAAATTTGAACGAGGAATGCGGGAGACATTTTTGCGGGAGAAAATGAAAACGATTGAAGAAGAGTTGGGCGGGAAGGGTGAGGATCGAGACATTGCGGAATATCATGCAAAAATCAAAAAAGCCAAGATGCCCCAAGAGGTAGAAGAAAAGGCAATTAAAGAACTGAAACGTCTTTCACAGATGTCTCAGTTTAACCCCGAATCTTCCTACATTCGTACTTATTTAGACTGGCTTGTTGAGCTTCCATGGACTGGTACTTCTGATATGGTGGTTGACTTATCTCAATCAGAAAAGATATTAAACGAAGATCATTATGGTCTAAAAAAGATTAAAGAAAGAATATTAGAGTATCTCGCAGTCATAAAATTACGAAAAAGTAAGGAGCAGGAAGCGAAACCTGATAAGAAATCGGATAAGAAAGAACACTCTCCGACTATTTTATGCTTTGTCGGCCCACCCGGTGTCGGGAAAACATCTCTTGGAAAATCTATTGCCCGATCGCTGGGGAGAAAGTTTGTAAAAATATCACTGGGCGGTATTCGGGATGAAGCAGAGATTAGAGGACATCGGCGTACCTATGTTGGCGCGATGCCTGGTCGCATGATACAAGGTATTAAACAGGCGGGATCAAAAAATCCGGTGTTTATGCTTGATGAAATTGATAAGCTCGGTCGCGATTACCGGGGCGATCCTTCGGCGGCCCTTCTTGAGGCGCTCGATCCCGAGCAGAATCATTCATTTTCCGATCACTATCTGGAGGTTTTGTATGACTTATCCGATGTATTTTTTATCACCACCGCAAATATTCTTGATACTATTCCCGATGCACTTCTTGATCGATTGGAAGTGATTCATTTTCCCGGGTATACCGAGGATGAAAAATTTAATATTGCAAAAGAATATTTGATTAGAAAACAGGTGGAAGCGCATAGTCTTACCCCTGAGGAATTGAAGATCACCGATAATGCACTTCACACTATTATACGACGGTATAGCCGCGAAGCAGGCGTACGCGAGCTCGAACGTCAGATTGCGACAATCTGTAGAAAAATTGCTCGCCAGATTGTTGAAGGAAAAATTCAAAAGAAGGTCGCGGGTGTAAACGATCTTCACACGCTCCTTGGTCCACACAAATATTCTTCTTCAATCATCGAAGAAAAAGACACAGTTGGTATTTCAACGGGACTTGCATGGACTCAGGCAGGCGGAGACATACTTTTCATCGAAGTTGCGGTGATGCCGGGGAAAGGACACCTTACTCTTACCGGACATCTGGGAGATGTGATGAAAGAATCTTGTCAAGCAGCGTTATCGTACATACGTTCTCGTTGGGATATGTTCCAGCTGTCAAAGGAATTTTTTCATAAAGTTGATGTCCATGTGCATGTTCCCGAAGGAGCAGTACCAAAAGATGGTCCTTCTGCGGGGATTGCGATTACAACTGCGATGATATCTGCGCTTACAAAAATCCCGGTAAAACGTGACGTAGGCATGACGGGAGAAATTACGCTACGGGGAAGAGTATTAGAAATAGGTGGTATCAAGGAAAAAGTAATCGCTGCTCACCGAGCACAGATGAAAACAGTGATTATGCCCAAAGACAATAAAAAAGATTTAGATGATATTCCATCGTATGTAACGAAAGACCTCAATTTCATATTTGTTGACCATATGGATGAAGTGTTAAAAGTAGGACTCGCATTTGCTGCAAAACATAAAACGCATTACTCCTTCGCTCCAAAAGAATACGTAACGTTGGATAAGCATTCCGATCCTGAACAGGCAAACTAAGTAATTACAACCTCCACTTCAGATAGAGATTACGGAAACGGTAGATAATGTTGTAGACATTGTATAAAAGAGGACTTATTATCAGATCATAACTTCCGACCATTCGCACCAATTTACCGCCATATCCTTCTTTAAAGCGGGTGAACCCTCTCCATGATTCATTCCCTTCATGGTCTGGAGGTAGTGAACCCCACAGGTCAAATTTAGTTGCTCCCAGTTTCTTTCCAAACAGCATTGCTTCCCACATCAGTACATTTGGCGCCATGATGTTTTTATACAGTAGTGAACTTCCCCCATAGGGATAATACAAAGTATCTCTAAAATGAAATAGTTCATAAGCAGCAATCGGAGTATTTTCATAGTACGCAATAAGAATATGAGCAGTATGTTGTTTCAAATGTTGCCATATCATTTTATGATATTGCTCATTATGACCGAAGTATCTCTGCCTTCTACACGTTTCAAAATACAGCTTCAGAAATATTTGGAATCCTTCATCATCAGATGATTCTTTTACCTGAACCCCCTTTCTTTGCGCAAGCCGGATATTATATCTCGTTTTCGGCTTCATATTAGTGAGTAGTTGTTCTTCGGATTGCGTCAGATCAACAATGATAGTCCAGTCGGGGAAGAGCGGATGGGGTGAACGTTTAATAATGGATGTTAGACGATCATTTGATAGTTCGTATGCTTCGAGTTTGATAAAGATTACATTGTGTTTTTGACCATAGTCTTTGAGGAAATCGAGAACCGTATTGGATGGAAAGCGTGAGCGAGGGAGATAGCCGATCTTATAAAGGGTATGGGGGATAGGGTGTAGGGTGAGTTGATATACATTAACAAGATTACCGTTATCAAACTCTCCAATCCGTACGACCTCTGTGCCCAATGCCTTTCGTGCTTCTCCCCATTCCCATGACTGAAGGGGATGAATAGCATTCTTGTTATATCGGTCCTTGTCGAATTGTTCTGGAATGATAGAGATCTGCATAATAGTCGCATGCTACATGTTTACCGCTTGTTGAATAACATTCAACGTTTCATCTGCACATTTTTCCCAGGAAAACTGTTTTATCCGTTCCCGGCCTTTCTTTATAAGATCTTTGCGCAGTGCTGTGTCGTCTCTTAGTCTTTGAATTTTTTCAACGAGGTCATCACTGCTATGAGGATCAAAATAGAGACAGGCGTCTCCTCCTATCTCGGGTAAACTTGAAGCGAAAGAGGTTATCACTGGACATGAGAATGACATTGCTTCGAGTACTGGGATACCAAATCCCTCGTAGAGTGAAGGTAAAATAAAACAGAAAGCGTTTTTATAGAGAGCTACGAGTTGATCATCTGGCAAATAATCGGTAAACACCACCTGTTCTTGCAGGTTAAGCTCTTGCACTTTGGTAAAAATTTCCTCGTATAACCATCCTTTTTTCCCAACGATAACCAACTTATACGTTTGAATTTGTTTCCACAGTTTATGAAACGCATCGATGAGGGTTAAAATGTTTTTTCTCGGTTGTAATGTACCTACGTATAGTAAGTAGGTTGTAGGTTGTAGGTTGTAGTTCTTCAATGTCTCTTCTTCGTTTAATCGACTATTCTTTAATACGCTTTTCTCAAAGCCATTGTATATAACTTCAATCTTATCCTCAGGTACCTGATAATGCTTCATAATGTCCCGCTTTGTATTTTTTGATACGGCAATGATCTTAGCTGATTGTTCAATGGCGTGTTTTGTCCAGTGCTGTAATTTATACAAGTCTTTTCTGAGAAATTCATCTGGATAATATAGGTAGGAAAGATCGTGAATTGTGACCACAAGGGGCGTAGGACAGAGCCGAGGTGTATAGTGGGCGGGAGAGAAAAAAACATCAATATCTCTCTTTATATAGAGATGATACGGCAAAAAAATTTGCGACCAGAAAAATTTCCCATGGATTACTTTATATTTGAAATAATCTGATTCTGGGGGGAGCAGATCGTTGGGAGATTTTTTGAGATATATCCGGAATTGAAACTGTTCTTTTGCTATCTGCGCAAAATGTTTCAAGAGTGACAGTGTATATACTGACACCCCAACCTGCTTATGAACATTTGCTTCATTCCCGTCAATGCCTATTTTCATTGATGTAACGATTGAATTGCTTCTAATATTTGATTGCCAAATTTTTCCAGAGAAAAATCTTTTGAGCGTTGTAAGCCTTGCGCAGAAAGCTGTTTTCTCAATTCGTGATCCTTATGTAATCGTACTATTGTTTGTGTTATGGCTTCTATGGATTGGGGATCGAATAGCAAACCGTATCCTTCTGCAATTTCTTGAAGGGATGAGTTATGAGAAGTTGCAACCGGACAGCCCGCAGCCATCGCTTCCACGACCGGATAACCAAATCCCTCGTAGAGTGAAGGGTAGATGAAAAATAGTGCCTGATTATACAATGCAATAAGCTCATCATCCGGTACAAATCCAAGGAATCGAACATGTTCACTCCTCTGAAAATCAGACATATCTTTATCCCATCCCTGCGGGCCAACGATCAGGAGCTGCGTGTCAGATATACCTGTTAACTCAAAGGCGTGGATCAATGATCTGATATTTTTGCGCGGCTCAATCTTTCCGACTGAAAGTATGAACGGTTTTTCTATTAAGTATTTTTTTAAGACTTCTCGTTTTACAGACTCGTTGACGTGACCGATCTGAACTGCCGGATACACTACGTGTAGCCGTCTTTCCTCAACTCCCAAAATCGTCATTACATCTTGTTTTGTGGTGAGAGAATCACAAAAGATCATACGGGATTCTCTTTTTACCCAGCGAAGTCGTTTTGTTTGAGTTTTTATTATTCTGGGGTGTGATGTCTCAGGAAATTTATAGGATATCATATCGTGAATAGTCGTAATTTTTACCGCTTTAGCAGCGGGTGGTTCTGTCCAGTCTGAAGTAAAAAATATATCTACATCGCCAACGAAATATTCTATTGGAAAAATATGATAGTTATTCCAGATTATATCTAATAAGGTTGGGGGAAACGGATACGTTTTACAAGTAAAATGCATCGGCAGCTGCGATAATTCTTTCGGCGGAGATCTCCGAAGGGAAGAAAAAAATAACACTTTCTCGTTTTTCTGGTCTAAGAGCGTTAACGATCGCAGAAGAGTAGAGACATATCGTGCCACGCCACTTCCCGGAAATGCAAGCTGACTGACGTCTATACCGATTCTCATATGCCTATGTAATCGTTTTATAAACTATTTCTAATTGTGCTGCTATTGCTTTCCAGCTAAATCTCTCTCGAGCAAGCTGAAGTGCATTCATTCTCAATGATTCATACAACGCACTATTATCCAGTATCAGTTTTGTCTGTGTCAAAAATTCGTTGATATTTTTTGCCACAAGCACATGGGTGCCATTGATTGCACTCAAACCTTCCACACCCATCTTTGTTGCGATGACCGGTAAACCAGATGCCATTGCCGCAAGAATTTTTAAACGGGTGCCACCCGGTCCAAAAATGGGAGCAATAAAAAGCGTAGCTTCCTGATAGAGCTTTTTTACAGTTTCGATATCATCCTGATCTATTGTTATTAGTTTAATATCTAATTTATCAGCGTATTGCAATTTTTTGTCAGCATTCTGACCCGCAATAATAAGTTGTGGGTGCGGAATCGTTTTTTTCAGTTCGGGAAAAATCCTTTTTGCCAAGTAATTTGCCGCTTCTATATTTTGCAGCCAAAAGAAATTACCCATAAATAGGAGCGTCGGTTTTGCAAGATCTTTCCGGCTTAAGGTAGCGGTGAACATTTCGTCACCGGCACCATTTGGTATGACAACAGGATTAATAGCCGCGTTGGTAAGCTTCTGAATAATTTTTTGATCAAATTCTGATACCGTGCTGACTACATTTGCTTTTTTCCAGTAATACATCTCCCAATATCGTAACTTCAGGATGTCCAATGAAAAAAACAACCGAAGCCAGATAGGCATAGAGGATACATAATGTTGATACACTTTATATTCAATTGTCTGCTCAACCAGTAGGATAGGGATAGAAGTTTTAGGAATATGCGGCATAATGTAAAATGTTTCCGCATGGATTACGTCAAAATGTTCTGTGAGCAGTAAATCTTCTATGGTTTTTTTTGCTTCGAATGAAAAGTTTCTGACGATTAAAAACGGGAGAAAGGTAAAGATCGATTTCAAGATATTTTGCAACTGCCATGGATGTTCGGGTCTTTTACAGAGATAGATTTGGTGACAGAACGACTTCAAATAAGACGCATATTGCTTTTCCCGCTCGTTTTTATAAAGGGATATCAGCGTGACCTCATGAGTACGACTTAAGTATTTAAGTAAGTTGTATGTGCGAATTTGTCCACCTGAAGCAGGAGGGTAAGGAAGATATGGTGTCAACATAAGAATTCTCATAGCTTAAAGAGCGCGAACTTGTCGTTCTCAAACATAACGTCATACTGATATTCCTTTTTCACCTTTTCAATGGTATCTTTTTCCATTGTTATAAAAAAAATATATCCATCTTGTTTCAGTTGCGGAAGTTCTTTATAGAGTACCGGCGAACCTCTTCGATTTGCAAGGTACAGGAGTGTGGTATCCCCATGACGATCAGTAATTACCAGATCTTGTTCTTTGGTGAGCGTACGTATAATATTTGCAATTTGTACCAGATCAGCAGGATACGAATAATTATCCTTTACTTTATAATAGGACATCGCAAGAGAAAAAAGGAATACCGCGGTAAGAATTGGATAAATTATCCATGGAGTGAAATAGTTTTTCTGATTTTTTATCAGTGCACTTATGCCAAGTCCCGTCATGAGAGCAAGTGCCGGGAGAATAAGTATTTGATAGTATTCATGCTGCACATTTCCTCCCTGAAATACAAAAAGATACAACGCAGCGCTTACAAACACTGCATGAATAAGATACGAGCGCACTTTTGATACAACGCCAAGGATGACGAAAAAACTGAGATAGCCACCAAGGATTATGTTATTGATTCTTTCAAAGAAGATCCAGCGAAAAAAGGCGGGTTTGAAAAAAATACTTTCCAGACCCTGAGAGGTGTGAACACTGGTGATAAGCCATCCTGATATCGGTATCCCTTCGGGATAGTTTTGTATATACGTCCTCCATAGATAGAGAGGAAGCAGAGATGCTCCGATAAATATGTAGGGAGCTATATGTTTTATCATAGCAAACGAATATTTTCTAAAAAATAGGTAGAGTAACACTATTACATAGAAGATAACCATTGGTTTGATGAGAAGTGCGATAGCAAACATGATCACAGCAGCGCAAAAATATATCCACTGGCGTATTCTTGTTTTTTCCTTTGAGAAAAGATAAAGAAATAGCACTGAGAGAAACGTGATTGATAACGCTGTTGTTTCCGGCAACACCACTCTTGAGTAAAAGACAAAAAACGGCATAATCGCATATACCAACGATGAAAAAAAAGCCGTCACTCTCCCGCTTTCTCGTAAGGCTAAATAATAGAGTATGCTAATAAGCAGGAGCGAAAACAGTAGGGAAAGCAGTCTTCCGTACACTTCAAGCGGCAAGAGAGGAATCCTTTGATACAAAAATGCCATTGCGGCATTGTAAAGAGGCAACTCTACAAAATGGTACCCTTTCGGATTAGGTCCATACTGCTTATCAGAAAGATCATCATAGCGCGGATGCAACAAATCGAACCCATCTTTTACAAAATTTCTCGCGACAGCGGCAGTGTCTACTTGTCTCCATGAGTGCGTATCAGCCAATGGCGTATTGATTTTATAGAGACGTACGGTAAACGCAAGTATGAGAATAAGAGTAACAATAATGAAATCAACTGTTACAAAATCCAGTAGTTTTCTATTTTTTTCCATTTTTTTTGACCAAACAGAGTGAACCGACGTAAAATCCTGCGGTCATCCAGAATTGATAGGCTACTTTTGAAGCTTCAAACACATCGATGTATGTAGCATTGAGAATCAAACCAAAAATTCCAAATAAGAATCCGTAGTATAAAATCTTATCGGCATTTCCCAATTCCCGTAATCGATACCAGACGAATTGTACTAACTTAAAAAGTATCGTGAGGAATAGTATTGTACCCAAGCCCCCTATTTCTCCAATCCATCTGAGGTAATCATTATCGGTTGCTTCCGTGATTGATGATGGGCCGGTACCGAAGACCGGATTTCTCAAAAATGCACGTACAGCTCGCGGCCATTCTACTTGGATGCGAGTTGCAAGAGAAATATCCGATACGACGGTATTTATCGGTTTCAGATTAGCATAAATTCTTGCCAAAAGAGATGCCTCCTCGGTGGCCGTCAATACTTTTCCCGATTTCGATGCTTCCTCGCGAATATCCGAAAGTATTCTTTCTCTTAAGGTCGGATCTATGGCGCCGACAGAAGGTGTAGACTCTTTAGATGGAGTAGGCTGTGTTTTTAACTGAACATAAAAACTTCCTGCAGGCAGCTCTTTCGATGAAATTTTTTGTGGCACGACGACTTGACCGGTTTTTTCGTTCACGAAAATCTGTCTTATCTGAAACGTTTTTAAGAAGCGGGAAGTAAGATTGGTTGAAAAAAAACTCATCCCAATTGAGAGAACAACAACTAATATCAGGAGCATTGGTTTTCTCAGAAAGATGAGAAAGGAAATAATAGACACTAAGTAAGCGATCGATGATATTCGGGAGGCGGTTAGGACGAGTGCGAGAAGTCCGATGAAAAATATAAGGAAATAGACAATATTCCGTTTCCATATATATACACTAAGCACTATCGGCATAAGGAATACGAGGTAGGCCGCAAAATCATAGTGGCCACCGAAGGTTGATGAGACTCGTGCCTCTGGGGTAAGATAGAGGAGATGTCCCAGCGCAAACTCGGGATTCATGGTCGAAACCGCAGGAAATCCGAAAAATTTCTGGCCGACCCCATACAGACTTACTAGTACGAGAACAAAAACAATTAAATACAAGTACAAAAAAAAGTCTTTTTTTGTTCTTACTGTTGAAAATGCGATAAAAAAAACACTCATATATTCAATCCTTCGCGCTGCGTGCAGGAATCCAATATTTGTTACCGGTATGGTATTTTGAATATACGCACCAAAGAGGAAAGACAAAAAGACAGCTCCCCAGAAAAGAAAAAAAAGAAGAGAAAAATTCTTCGGTAATTGTACCTTTTTCCGAAACAATTGTAAAGCAAAAACCAATACGAGGATCGTAACATAAAGATCTTCCAATCGAATTGAAATGTAGGTATATTCCAGATCGATAAAGGGGAGCTTTGGATAAAGTGGTGCGATAAAGATAAATGGTACGATGAGGAGTTTCAATATATTATCGTTAATCCATACGAGCAAGTTTGAGAGCTTCTTCATAGGTCGAAATCAAATAGTGGTTATGAGTAGCTTTTCCGATTGATATCGCTATCAGCGACTTTAATTGTAGCATAATTTTCAGGAAAAGTAAGGACAAGCCGTTGTGATGCTTTTTGTAGAAATACAACAACCCCTTAAATACCTGTTGAATCGGGTAGGTTCGGTTATTGCTTGAGGCTGAGCCAAGATGAATAAATTGGGCATTCGAATAGAAAAATACTCGGTGTCCTTTTTGTTTTGCTCGGTACAACAAGTCAATTTCATCCATGTACATAAAGATATTTTCATCAAACCCTCCAACCGCATCGAAGCACTCTTTTTTTGTTAAAATACAAGCGCCAGAAACCCAGTCCACTTCTTGCACTTTCGTTGGAGAGTACCGGGTAAGTCCCCAGTAATCTCCTCGTAAGAAGAGTGCTGCAAATACGACCGCAAGCGAGTACGACGGACCGCAGGAAGTTTGGGGCGTTTTATCTGCGTTGAGCAGTTTTCCTCCGAGAAAATGGATACGATTTTCATTTTCTTTGTAGTATGTGAAGAGCTTCTGGATGGCATCCTCAAGCACAACAATATCTGAATTCAGAAAGAGTATGTATTCCCCTTTTGCGATTTTTACTCCCTGATTGTTTGCTTTCGCAAAGCCCACATTTTGAGCATTCTGAATCAGATGAAAATTGTTGTGTTTTTTTTGATATTCCTGCAACATCTCCTGTGATCCATCAGTGGACAGGTTGTCAATGACGACGATTTCACAAGGAGCAGTTGAGTCATAAATTGATTCGACACAGTTTCTCGTTATCTGTTTGGTATTGTAGGAAACAATGATAATCGATAATTCAGGCTTCATAAGTTAATTCCTTCTACTTGCTACATGATACATGCTACGTGCTACATGAAGATTATAGTATAATTTAAGGAGAAAATTGGCTGGGTAGCTCAGCGGTAGAGCAGTCGTTTCATAAGCGATTGGTAGTGGGTTCGACTCCCACCCCAGCCACAGGGAGCACATGCGGGCACGGTAAGCGATTGGTAGTGGGTTCGACTCCTGCCGATGGCACATGCGTTAAACGGAGATAATGCTGAGCAATACTTCCGGAAGAACTCCTATAGCTAGCAAAAAACAGGATGTCGTTTTTGTCATTCCGAGCGAACCCTCCGATTCGGAGGAGAAGGCGGGAATCCAGATTATTTTCTGGATCCCCGATCAAGTCGGGGATGACATTTTCTTTGGTGGTTACTATAATAATATCATGAAACAAGAAGCAAAGAAAGAACTTCCGCAGTCTTTCCAATCCTATTTTTGGGACGTAGAATTTGAAAAGTTAGAGATCAAGAGAAGTGCGCATCTTATAATAAAACGAGTGCTAGACAGAGGAAATCTTTCTGACATCCGTTGGCTTCTCAAAACCTATGGGAAAGATGAGATAAAAAAAGTAGTTATGGGAACAAAAGATCTTGCACGACCTACCGGTAATTTCTGGGCAGATATACTCTGCGTTGATAAAACGCAAGTACCATGTTTACAAAAACCTTACTTCCCGATACACTTCGGGCTATCCAGTTAATTTCGGATGTTGCTGAAATTAAAAAAGCATATCTTGCCGGAGGAACTGCTTTAGCGTTGCAGATTGGACATCGAATCTCAGTTGATCTCAATTTCTTTACCCATGAACAATTTAACGAGGCAGAATTATCTACCAAACTTGGTTCTTATCAAGAATTTGTCCAGGCTGGTACTGCGCGGGGCACTGTATGGGGAAAAATTGGCGAGTCAAAATTCAGTATATTCTGCTATAAATATCCATTACTTGAGTCAACCACGCTATTTGAAGGAATCCAGTTAGCGAGTCTTGCCGATATTGCTGCTATGAAAATTCATGCCATTGAAAATAGAGGAACAAAACGAGATCTTGTAGATGTTTATTTTCTTGCAAAAAAGTATAGGCTTGAACAGATGCTGGAGTTTTATCAAAAGAAATATGGTGTTTTAGATGATCATTTTTATACAATCCTGCGTTCATTAGATTATTTTGAGGACGCTGAGAAAGAGAGTGCAATGCCCAAATTGTTGATTGAAGTTAATTGGGAAGAGATAAAAGAGTATTTTCGCAAAGAGACGGGTCGCCTCGCAGAAAAAAAACTATAAACTTGAGAAAAATCTACCGCCGTTGATACTTAAGGTGAATTTACCGCCATAGCTCATCGGCAGAGCAGTCGTTTCATAAGCGATTGGTAAGAGGTTCGATTCCTCTTGGCGGCACCACCATTCTTTTTTCTGCTACACTTAAGAGCATGCGAATAATTATTGTGGGGGGAGGGTTTGCGGGAGTCCGAGTTGCGTTAGATTTAGCCAAATATAAGAATTCGAATAGTAAGATTGTCCTTATTTCAGACACCTCCCATTTTGAGTACCATCCAGCGCTGTATCGCGTGGTGACGGGAAGATCTCCGCTTGAAGTATGTATTCCGTTGCAGGATATTTTTCAAGGGAAAAATACAGAAATTGTATGCGATTCAATTACTAATGTTGATACATCGAACCATCAGTTAAAAGGAGCTTCTGGATCAACCTACCACTATGATATTCTCATCCTTGCGCTGGGAAGCGAAACTGCTTATTTTAACGTGCCCGGTTTACGAGAGTATTCATTTGGGTTCAAATCAATTCAGGAAGCATTAAAACTGAAACGACATCTTCATGAGATTTTTGCTGACTGTCAATCAAATGCAGCCAACGACAAGGTCTGTGTTGCCACGATTCTCATCGTGGGCGGTGGCGCAAGCGGTGTAGAGGTGGCTGGTGAACTCGCAGTTTACACTAAAAAACTTGCTAAAAAACACAATCTCGATTCATCACTAGTCACTATTGAGCTTGTCGGCTCTTCACCAAGACTCCTCCCGACATTGCCAGAGTACTTTACACAAAAAATCCATGCGCAATTACAGCGACTCGGCGTGAACATATTCCTCAATAGAGCAATTCTGAAAGAAGAATTGGAAACGGTTTATTTAAAAGACATGGAGATGAAAACAAAGACCGTTATCTGGACTGCCGGTGTTACCCCGAATGCGTTGTACAAAAAAATAGCAGGGTTTACATTTGATAAAAAGGGGAGAGTTATCGTCGATGAATATCTTCATCCAATGGGCTTAGATACTATTTATGTGGTAGGTGACGCGGCGGCTACTTCTTATTCCGGTATGGCACAAACAGCAATAGGAGATGGTCGATTTGTAGCCTCTAATATTATTCGCAGTTTGCAAAGTAAACCACTTGCAACTTATCATGCGAAGTCGCCATTCTATGCAATACCCGTCGGCCCATCGTGGGCCGCAGTATTGATAAAAAATATAAGTATTTATGGAATGGTTGGATGGTGGTTAAGGAGGCTAGCTGATCTGCGATTCTTCCTTTCCATTCTTCCGTTCAACAAAGCGTTTCTTGCGTTTCAAAATGGAAAAGCACTTTCTGAGAACTGTTCTGTTTGTAGTTCTGAAGAAATTTAAATTTTCTTTAAATATTCACCGCTGTCGCATTCTTCTTGAGTGAAATCCACCTGCTCATCCAGAAGATCCGGGTTGTAGGAAGGATCGGGGTAGTTAACAAGCCATCCATCTTCATTACCAATATTTTCCAGCCCAGTCGGTATATTTGGAGGAATGTAAAGGCGGGTAAGATTTTCGGCTGACAAAATATGCTCTTCCCGTTTCCCATGAACATATAGGATGATTTTCATGGTGCCTTTAATGCATACGTAGCGAGCCGCCCGGACACGATGAAGATGATACCCTTTGAACGCACCAGGTTTAGCGCTACTGAGGTATACTGGAGTTTTTTTACCATCCTTAAACAATTCAATCAAAAATCCATTTTCATTTTTTGACAGATCATAGGTTGTTACTTTTTTTGCTGTTTCTGTACTTACTGTTGCAATCACAGAAACTTATTATAACTTTGTAGTATTGTAAATTACAAGCATATTGTTACTTCTTGAATTTATGGTCACGGAGTAGGTGTGGGATCATGTGCGCAGTCAACACAGTATGTTGAAAAACCGTCTTTAACAATTGTTTTTTCCTGCATTTCTGCCGCAGGATCATCGAGTTTTGTAAGCTTACCGGTATCGCGGCTGACCGGTACCGATTCTCTTAGAATTGCTGCGCGGGTAGCTTCGGTGCCTCTGATAAAGAACTCGAAACGGGGGCCACAGCTTTCCGCGTTCCCTCCATTTTCATTCTTAAACACAACTTCACCGGTAAGAGAGCAAACTTGTCTTCCCACCACTGTTTCCGGACGTATTGGCGTGAGGTTTGGCTGATTTTTCAGCACAAAAGTCATAACCCGATTCCATATCGGTGCTGCGCCGGTAATGCCGGAAGTGAGATATGGGTGCATTGGCGTGTTATCATTATTACCAACCCAAGCGGTCGTAAGAAAATTTGGCGTAAAGCCGATTGTCCAGTTATCTCTTTTGTCATCCGTGGTACCAGTCTTCACCGAAACCGACTTGCCTGCTATATTCAAAAATGATGATGTGCCAAACGCCATGCTTCTTGCATAGTTATCAAGCAAAATATGCGAGATGATAAAGGTAGCTTCAGGAGAGACGACTTTTTTTCCGGGTATTGCGAGAAAATTAGGATATTTCAATGATTTTCGAACATCTTGAATGAAATTAAAATCTTTAAACTCGTATAATTGCTTATTTTGTTTATCTTTTATCGCAAGAATGCTCGTGAGTTTCCTCGGTTTTCCCTGGTTTGGAAAGAGAGAGAATGCTGAATTAAGCTCTGTCATGCGTACTTCGCCGCCGCCAAGAGTGAGCGATAAAC
>CAZAJT010000006.1:27050-41691 GCA_964485585.1 uncultured Gammaproteobacteria bacterium | reverse complement strand
GAATATCTTGATGACATTATTCACCTGGGATTCCGACGTCTCAGCATTATTGACCTCTCTCCCAAAGGCCATCAACCAATGACAAATGAAAACCAAACGATTCATATCATATTCAACGGCGAGATCTATAATTATCAGGAACTTCGAAAACAACTACTACGGAATCATACATTTAACTCTCACACTGATACTGAAGTGTTAATTCATGGATATGAAGAGTGGGGAATGGATAAGCTTTTGGGAAAAATCAACGGAATGTTCGCGTTCTGTCTCTATGATAAAAAAAGTCAGCTCTCCTTCTTGGTAAGAGATCGTATTGGAAAAAAACCATTGTATTATTATCAAAATAAGAACTCCGTTGCTTTTTCTTCTGAGGTGAAAGCCTTTTTTTGTCTAAAAGATTATAACTTTTCTATTAATGAAGAAAACTTTACTTTACTGATGGGATTTCCTTATTTACCCGATAATAAGAAAACGCTTTTGAAAAATGTTTATAAGGTGCCACCGGGAAGCTATGCAACAGTAAACGGAAACAAAATAATTACAGTAAAAAAATATTGGAACTTACCGGAAGCTAACGATGAGTTCGATTTCCAAACAGGCAAGCAGAACCTTGAAAAACTACTCATTGATTCTGTTACACGCAGATTGATAGCTGATGTCCCTGTGGGAGTACTGCTCTCCGGCGGTCTTGATTCCTCACTCATCACCGCAATTGCTGGTAAATATTCTACGGAACAAATACGCACCATCACCATATCATTTCCTCATGCTGGTATTGATGAAAGTGTGTATGCACAGGAAGTAGCCAACTATTGCAGCACAGACCATACAAATCTATCACTTGAGATAGGAAATGTATATAAAGAATTTAAACGCAGTATTGCTATTTATGATGACTTGTCAACTACCGATAGCGGATTATTTAGTACATACCTTTTATCGAAAAAAGTGAGAGATATTGGTGTAAAAGTCATACTGGTAGGGGAAGGCGCAGATGAAATATTCGGAGGATATACCTGGTTTCAATTATCGCAATACCCCTTCGCACTCCTACCCAGCATTGCAAAATCATGGATGTACTACTATGCAATTATGCGACAGCTTCCTAGCAGAAGATTCTTTCAGTATTCCAACACCTTGCATAAAAGACTTCAAGAAACGGATGGAAGTTTTTTCAAAAAGTTACAAGCATATGAAATTCAGTATTCATTGCCAAACCACTACTGTATGAAGGTAGACAAAGGTTCTATGGCCGCATCCATTGAAGCGCGCGCACCCTACATGGACTATCGTATTGTGGAATATGCCCGAAAACTTTCAAATAGCTATTTTTTGAAAACGCCAGTTTATAATCCGAAACCTGCCAATGAAAAATATATTTTACGAAGCATTGCTGAAAAATATCTACCAAAATCAATTGTAACCCGCAAGAAAAAAGGAGGGATGATTCCGTTGTACGATCTGCTTGAAAACGGTTTAAAAAGCGATAGTGAAATAATCTTGGAAAATAAATATCTTACTGATTATTTTGGAAAAGGATTTTTAGAAAAAATGATTAGCAGTAGTCCGCATCATCCTATTCTTAAATGGCAGCGGGAATGGGTGTTGTGGAAATGTCTGTTATTTGCCCTTTGGTATGACCACTATAAATCGTTATGAACGGTAAACGAATCTTATTTATTATTCACCGATTGTATTTTGATGGAAAACCGAAACTTGGGGGAATTGATCGAATCGTAGATTATTTGAAAGAAAATAACAATGTCACCTTAATAGAACATCCGTTTGAAATCATCAATCATCCTTCTCTATTTACGAGCACCGATAAACGCTATTTTCATCAAGCAAGAACTCCGGCGCCTTTTCTCTGGATCGAGGAACTCATCGTTAACGTCATATGGATTCTTCAAGCAGGAAAATCGTACGATCTGGCAATCGCATCAGATCCATTGAATTTCTTTTCATGCTTCCTATTGCAAAAATTGGGAAAGGTTAGAAAAACACAATTCCATTCTATTGATTATTCGAAGCCGAGATTTACTAATTCCGTTTTAGAATGGTTCTATCAAACGCTGTATCGTTTCGCAGTAAAGAATGCGACATTAACAACAGTAACCAGTAAAAGAATGTTGAATGTTGCAGAGAAGATTGCAGGAAACGATCAAGAAAATATATTATTTTTGTTACCCAACTCACCAAATTACTATGATATTCCAAAAATATCATGTAATAAAAAAAATAAAAACGATCTCGTTTTGCTCGTCGGACGCTGGGGAGACCAGATAAATACCCCATTACTGATTGCGTCTTTAACACAACTTAAAGAAATATTTCCTCATATCCTTCTCCATGTGATAGGCTCAACCGATGAAACATACCAACAGAATTTTTTTTCCAATAATCTTAAAAAGAATGTGATATTTCACGGTTCTTTATCCTATGAGAAGGCAATGCAAGTTATGTCATCATGCTCAATAGGAATCACTGCGTATTCAGAAACCAATTCCTATGTCCATTATGCTGACTCATTAAAAATGAGAGAGTATGCGGCCGCCGGTCTTCCAACAGTGTGCGATCAAATTTATGCTACCAGTGAGGAAGTCAAAACCTATGATTCAGGATTTGTCTACTCCAATGGTACTGAAATGAGCGAAATAATAAAGAAACTCATTAATGAAAAGAGACTGTATGAGCAAAAAAGTAAAAACGCTCTCACATGGGCAAAAAAAATGGATAAACGAATACTGCTCGATAACCTGTATAATAGATCTCTATGACAGAAACCGCCAAGTACCATGAGAAGCTTGTTGAAGAACAGGCATATAAAACTGCGATCGATGCTGCTATCACTGCCGGAGAACGTGTCCGGCAGTACTGGCCAAATCCTCTGAATCCTGATTTCGACAAGAGAAAGGCTATGGAGATTTTTGATAAGAGTGAAGGGATTGGCAATTTTGCGACAACTGCTGATATGGAATCAGAAGATATTATTGTCGGCAAAATTCAGGACAATCCTTTATTGACAGATCATCGAATAAGAGGAGAAGAAAAACATGAAATAATTACAGAATCAGAATGGGAATGGATCAATGATCCTATTGATGGTACTCTCAACTTCAATATAGGCGATGAACAATTCTGTATTGCAACTGGTGTCAGAAAGGGAAACGAGATGGTTATTGGTGTAATTGCTCTCCCCGCAAAACGACAACTCATTGCTGCAAGAAAAGATAAAGCAGTGCTTCTCTCTTTTGACGGCAAGATACTTATTGATGATTTACGAAATATTGAGACAAAACCAACAGCAACTAATAGATTATTAGTGGCGTATGATTTGGGCTACACCGAGAGAGATATGCAGCTGAGGAACGTGGTATCAAAAGTAGCTGGACAAATCGCCTATCCGAAATGTTTAGGATCAATCTCATACTCAAACGCTTTGATTGCACTCGGATTATTGCATGGTAATTTTGTTATGAAGCCTACGATCTATGACATAGCTGCAGCTTCTAAAATTGTATCAGCAGTGGGAGGAATCTCAACAAATATGGAAGGGAAACCGCATGACTGGACAGCGCCAACGAGAACTTATCTGGCTGGCCGCACACCCCAGATCCATCAGCAATTATTAACAGTAATTAATAGTTGAATTATGAAAGATAACAGAATTAGAGAGGTGTTGCGATTGATTCCGGAGAATAAGGTGGTGCTTGATATCGGTTGTGCTCAGAATCCTGAGATTCATTTTGAGATCGCAGAGAAAAGTAAGAAAGCTGTTGGCATTGATATTAGTAAGCAGGGACTTGAGGTATTCAAGAAACGCGGACTTGAGGTATACGAAATGAGCGCAGAAGAAATAAAATTGAAAGATAAATTTGACTGTATTGTCGCTGGAGAATTGATAGAACATCTCAGTAATCCGGGATTATTTCTCTCAGGAATGGAGAAACACCTGAATAAAAATGGGAGAATTATTTTAACTACTCCGAATATCGCTTCTCTTTTTATATACATATTAGTGGTAGCATTTGACCAGACACAAGACCCTACTCATACCTTTTATTTTGATAAAAAAAACCTCGAAGTACTGATCGATCGCTATAATCTTAGGATTACTCATGTTCAATACATTCCGCCGAAGATAAAAATCCTTGGGAATAGAATGACATTTAAAGTGCTATTTTTTATCGCAACATTATTTGCAAATATTGGATATTTACTTAATAATCGCTTATTTGGATCTTACCTATTAACAGTGCTCGAAAAAAAATAACTAGGTACGTAGAGCTTCACGATTCCAGTCAATCATGCGTCGAATTCCCTCTTCCAGTGAAATAAATGCTACTGGATTAAATTCCTTGGTGTATTTTGTAAGATCCAGTTTTACGATCGCGGGATCTGTTCCTATGTGGAGAAGTTTGGCGGGCTTTTCCGGTACAATCACCGGTATGTTGTAGTATGCTGCCACTGCATCTGCTAATTGTCTTATACTAACAGAGTCAATACCGCCAACATTGTAAATAAGGTCTTTTCCGTGCAGGAGTATCGTGAATAACATTACGATAATATCTGCAACATAACCAAATGTCTTTATGGCGGTACCCCGATCCATTAACGCTATCTTTGATTCATCCATTGCTTTTCTGATGAAGTCGCCGAGTACTCGTTTATCCGACTTTGATATTCCGGGACCATACACATGAGATATGCGAACTGCATAGGCTTGCAGATTATAGTCTCTCCGGTAAATTGAACAGAGAGTTTCTGCTAATCGTTTTGATTCCCCATAGACTGCGCGGGGGGTAGTTGTTGAAGCATTACCATTATACGTCTCCGGTACCGGAATAAGATCTTTTGGAATATCGCCATACACCTCGGCTGAACTGAAAAACATGAAACGCGCATGATATTTTTTTGCTAGTTCAAGAAGTTTGCGAGTACTAGTAATATTTAGTTCAATAGTAGCGAGACTGTTCTCGATAAATTTCTGCGGTTGTGCATAACATGCGGCATGCATAATAAAATCAACCGGCTGATTGAATTTAAAATTCTTTGATAAATCCATTTGAATCGGTTTGATATGTGAATCTTGTTGAGAAAGCAGACTGATATCTTTATTCGGTCCATGCAAACTAACACAGAAGAGCGTACAATTAAGCTTCTTCAGTTTATTTAGTTGATAAATAGTATAGGCGATATACCTCCCGAAGAAGCCATTCGAACCAGTAAGAAGAACATTCTTGTTACGGAGCTGACGAAAATCGACCTTCTGTATGATTTGTTTACAGTCTTCTAATATAATTGAGCTGAGTCGTCCGTTCTCTCTCATATCCTAGGGCTGATTTCCTGATTCAGTAGCTGCTGAATCCAAAGGCTTAATAAGCAAATTACTGAAGAATTCTTTTCTGTCAAGAAATGGGTACTGATCCTCAATACCGGTGTTCCATCCCAATCGGGGAATCAGCACAGTATCTTCCTGTATCAAAACATTGCAGATTACCGGACCTTTATAGTCGAGAACTTTCTTGATTTTCGCAGGTGCTTCACTTAAATTTTTTATTACCTCACTTTTTAAACCATATGATTTTGCAACCGCCGCAAAGTCGGGTACGGTATATCCTTTCCCCGGTGCTGCACCCGAATAATTTGATTTAAGATACAAATCTTGAAACTGCTTGATGATGCCATAAGAATTATTATTTAGGACAAATACTTTTATAGGGAAATCATACATTTTTAAGGTTTGTAATTCCTGCAGATTCACCTGCATCCCGCCATCGCCAATGGTACAAACAACATTTTTAGTCTTCTTATCTCTCGCCAAATATGCACCGAGTGAAGCTGCAAATGCATAACCCATGGGGGAATGTGCCCAAGAAGTCACAATCCGCTGACCTTTCTTTACCTTAAATGCTTGGGCGAGTTGCACAATATTTCCACCGCAGTCTCCCACCAAAAGATCATTTTCATCGAGGATGGAAGAAAGTAATTCCATGAAGGCATACCCATTTATTCTTCCTTTCTTTTTCCGGTACTCTGGTAACACGGCGGGGTATTTCTCTTTCCACTCCAGAGATTTGTCTAACCACCAGGTAAAAGAAGGAATCTTATTTTTCTTTGCTTCTTCAATAAACACTTCGATGATGTCGTTCATATCCGCCTGAATATTTACATGGCCTTTTACTTGTTGGTATTTCAATTCATTTGCGTCAATGTCGGAAATATATCGTTTTGCTGCTCTTGCAAAGCTGTCTATACGACCTCCTGTCTGTCTTCCATCATGACGGGAACCAAGAGATAGAAGCAAATCTGCATTCTGAAAAGTAATATTGGCTCCCCGCTGTCCATATGTTCCGATTCTTCCCCGGTACAATGGATGCTGCTCATGAATAATGTCAATTGCAGCCCAAGTAAGCACAACCGGAATACGTAACAATTCGAGGAGTTTTCTCAATTCTTCTTCTGCATGAGCATGAATAACACCTCCTCCAACCAGCACTATCGGCCGTTTTGATCTTGTAAGATCCTTGTAAAACTCTTTTGCTTTCGTTCGAATCTGACTCTTTGATTCTGTAGCATGTGGCTCCCTGACTTTGTAAGAAGCCAGTTCGTTTTCATTGATTTCTCCCGTCTGAATTTCAGAAGGTAAATCAATAAGAACTGGTCCTTGTTTTCCCGATGTTGCTAAATGAATTGCTTTCTCAAGCTCATACCTGATTTTTTTCGGATCAGTGACCATAACCGCATATTTTGTTATTGGTTTTACAATGCTTACAATATCGGTTTCCTGAAACCCCACCTGCCGGATAGGAAGATTGCCCTTTGTAAACTTACTCTGCACCTGTCCCGTGATAAATAAACCGGGGATTGAATCAAACCAGAGGCAACCAATACCGGTAATCAAATTCATAGCTCCGGGCCCGCTGGTTGAAACCGCTACCCCAAATTTTTTACTGACTCTCGTATACGCATCCGCGGCCATTGCTGCAGCCTGCTCATGAATAGGATAAATCATACGTAGTGACTTATTTTTTTCAATAGCATCAAATAATGGAGCGATCACTGATCCGGTAATACCGAAAATTGCTTTTACTCCGCGCCCCGCAAGAAATTTTGCGATGTACTCTGAGCCTGTCATAGCGATACCATAGATAATTTATAAAACGTCACGCCATATATTACAACTTTGTTAATGCTTTTTCAATGGAGGAAATACCCTCTTGCAGTAAATCAAGTGAAGATGCATATGATATACGTAAAAATCCTTCGCCATACTCTCCAAATGCCGTTCCGTCTAATAATGCTACATTTGCTTCACGTAAGATGTATTCGGCGATCCATTTTGATTTTTTCTTGTACAATTTAATATTGGGAAATACATAAAAAGCACCCTCCGGTTTTTGACAGGATACGCCATGTATTTTGTTGAGAGCTGAAACAATAAAGTTTCTTCTTTTTTCGAATTCTACAACCATCGGTTGGTAAACAGCATCAGTAGCCCGCAATGCTTCCAGAGCTGCATACTGAGTAAAAGTAGCAGTGCATGCGATACTGTGTGTTAACAGATAATCAATAGGTTGTAAAATAGATTCCGGAGCCGCGATGTAACCGATACGCCATCCGGTCATTGAATATTTTTTCGAAAACCCGTCTACAAGAATTGTTCTGTCCTGAACTCCTTTCAGACTATAAAAACTGTGATACTTTTTATTATCGTAGATAATACCCGCGTATATCTCATCGGTCATTACCCAGCAATCAGTACCTTTTACCATATCGGCAATTTCCTGCAGATCTGCCAATGGTATTACTCCACCGGTGGGATTACTGGGAGAGTTTAGTATTATTAATTTTGTCTTCTTTGAAAACTGTTTTCTCAATACTTTCATGTCAAAACTGAAACTATTCTCCTCCAGAAGAGGAATAGGCTTACGGAAAGCTCCAAGAAAATCAGCCAGAACTTCATACACCGGAAAACAGGGACTCGGATGTATCACTTCATCTCCCGGATCAATGATTGCGGTCATAGCGGTAAATATGGCATTTTTTCCGCTAGGAGTAACTGCTATCTGTTTTGGAGAAATCTCTACGTTTCGTGTCCTTTGTATTGTATTTGCGATTGCTTCACGAAGCGGCATGATGCCAAGAGGAGGAGTATATTTTGTATAACCTTTTTTAATTGCATCAATTCCTGCTTTTGCTATGTGGGGAGGAGTAGGAAAATCAGGTTCTCCAATCTGAAAGTGAATAATACGTTTCCCTTGCCTTTCTAATTCACGCACATGAGAAAGCACTGCGTATGCTCCTTCCGGTTTCAGTTGCAGCATTCGCTTTGCGAGATTCGGCATAATCCAAAATTGTACATAACATTGGAATTAAAGTAAACAGTATTTTTTGTGTTATAATAATCACTCATGATTGTCATGAAATTTGGTGGCGCGTCACTGGCAGACTCTTCTGATATTCTGCGGTCAGTTGAAGTAATCAAAAACTATTCCCGCAATCATTCTGTCATTCTGGTTGTATCGGCAATGAAAGAGGTCACCAACCAATTGTACGACATTGCAGAAAATGTAAAAAAGAAGCGTTTGAAAAAAGCACTGCAACGTATAGATGGGTTAAAAAGGGCTCATATTACAACACTCTACAAACTGCAATCTGCTCAACCTGCTATTACCGAATCGAAATTGGTGCATTTATTTAGCAGACTTGATAATTTTATCCGTTACATTGCAAAACATCAAATAACTGAGGCGCAGATTGATTTTATCGTATCGGTAGGGGAGCGCCTGAGCGGCAATCTTATGGCTGAATCTCTCAATGCGCAGGGTATAACCGCTTGTTCTATAGACACTTCATATGTTATTGCCACCGATGATTCATTTGGCAATGCTTTACCGCTTCCTCAAAAATATCAGACGCATATTCAGGATATTTTATGCCCGTTGATTAACAGTAATATTATACCAATAGTATCCGGATTCGTTGGATTTGCTCCAGATGGAAGAATCACAACGCTGGGAAGGGGAGGATCAGATCTGTCTGCTTCGTATCTTGCCTACCTTTTCGATGCCCATGGTCTATACCTATGGAAAGATGTAAACGGGATATATTCTGATGATCCTCATAGAAATATCAATGCTCGATTTCATAAAAAACTTTCCTATGATCAGGCAGCGAGAATGGCAAAAAACGGTGCAAAAATTATTTATCATAAAGCAATTCACTATGTAAAAAAGAAAAAAATACCAATTTACGTAAAAAATTATAAAAATCCGCATTTGCCAGGTACCATAGTATGTTAAAAGTACCACTTGTCTTACTGGGACCGGGAAAGATAGGAAGAACATTCCTTCGGCAATATTTAGAAACTCAGGATGCTATTAAAAAACAATACGGCATCAAACTCATTGTATCTGGTATATTTGATTCACGCGGAGGAATAACAGATAGAAATGGTATTTCCTCCAAAGCCATAGAAGCGGTTGTTCAAAACGGCTTAAAGGAAGAGAAAAACTACACCGTTGAGAAACCGGTCATTGATCATATCTCCCAACTTTCGTCACCATTTGTGGTCATTGACACAACAGCTTCTCAAAACACTGTCCCCATTCTCCTTAAAATTCTGAAAATTGGTGGGTATGCTGTGTTATCGAACAAATATCCTCTATCTTCAGATCTCACAACCTATAAAGCCTTAACAAACTATGAAAATCAGTTGTTTTATGAAACAACGGTAGGTGCAGGACTGCCGATTATATCTACATTGCGGGAAATGAATGAAACCGGTGATAGGATACTAAAGATAGATGGGTGCTTTTCAGGTACGCTTGGTGTGGTGTTTTCACTAATGCAAAGTAACAAAACGTTTTCGGAATCAGTCCATATTGCATTTGAAAATGGATTTACCGAGCCTGACCCGCGCAATGATTTATCCTGTTTGGATTTCGCAAGAAAAGTTCTGATCGTAAGCCGGATTATGGGACAAAATATCTCTCTACAAGATATTAGCATACAATCGCTCTACCCGAAAAAAATGGATAGCTATACGATTGATCAATTTCTTACCTCTATAAAATCACTCGATGAGCGTTATCGAAAAGTTACCTCTGCTGCAAAAAAGAGGGGGGAAACGATTCGATGTGTAGCGTCGGTCACTTTAACTGGCCACACTGTAGGCTTGAAGGAAGTAGAACTCGATAGTGATTTTGGAACTCTTCGGGGACCAGATAACATAATACAGATTGCAACAAATCGTTATAACAATAATCCTATGGTTATCAAGGGACCAGGTGCTGGTGTTGCAGTAACCGCAGCGGGAGTTTTAGGAGATGTTCTAAAAATTGTAAAAATTATTGCGGGGAAATAAATGGAAAAATTCAAAGTGGGTATCCTCGGTGCAACCGGAATGGTTGGTCAACGATTTATCACGCAGCTGCGGAATCATCCATGGTTTGAGATTGCCTGCGTAGCTGCATCTTCATATTCAGCAGGAAAAACCTACAAAGAGGCTGCTATGCAGAAATGGAAGATGAAACAGGCAATACCCTCAACTATTGCAAAGTATAAGGTATTGTCAGTAGAAGACGACATCGAGCAAATATCATCCAGCGTTGATTTAGTTTTCTCAGCTCTGGATACAGACAAAAACAAGATAAAAAAAATTGAACTGTTGTATGCAGAAAAAAATGTTCCCGTCATCTCAAACAATTCCGCGCACCGGTGGACTCCAGAGGTACCGATGATAATCCCTGAAGTTAATCCGCATCACACCCAATTGATTGATGCGCAGCGAAAAAAGAATGGCTGGAAGAAAGGATTTATCGTAGTAAAACCGAATTGTTCTATCCAATCATATGTTATGGTGTTAACCGCGTTACGGGAGTTTCAACCACTCAAAATTCGAGTTACCAGCCTTCAAGCCATATCAGGAGCAGGGAAAACATTTAAATCCTGGGCTGAAATGAAAGATAATGTTATTCCATATATAAATGGTGAAGAGGAAAAATCCGAGCAGGAACCCTTGAAAATCTGGGGTGCTCTCAAGGACAACAGCATACAACTAGCACAGCAACCGGTTATTTCAGCTACTTGTATACGCATACCGGTAACTGATGGACATATGGCGAGTGTGTCGGTCACGTTTACAACAAAACCATCAAAACAACAGATCTTAGGATCAATACACGCGTTCACAAAAACCGCACAACAATTAAAACTGCCATCAACAGGCAACCGGCCATGCATTCAGTACCTATCTGATAACGACAGACCGCAAACGCGACTTGATCGCGACTCTCAATTCGGTATGAGTATCACATTTGGAAGACTTGAAGAAGATTCTTTGTTTGATTGGAAATTTGTAGCATTATCGCATAACACGATTCGGGGAGCAGCCGGAGGAGCTATATTACTGGCTGAATTGTTAGTGAGACAACAATATATTACTCGGCAAAACAATAATTAAAGACACCCATAGGAGTTGTTGGTAAAGCGATTCGCCGCCAAACTTCCCCTATAGGTGTCTTATATTTGGGGATCGATAACGGGATCCTGCCGTCTTATACGTCTCAAGCAAATGAGACGACAAGCCTTATCGCGAAGATAAGTTTAATTTATGCAGAGCGGCGATTAAGCGCCCGCTCATATCTTCGGGTGAGTCGCTGCCACTCGACAGCGAGCTCATGGTAGCTGAGATACTCGCTTCGCTGCCGTTCAACCGGTTGCGGCAACACCTCGTTCTCCACCCGAAGCACGGCGTAGAGGGTACCGAGTGGTCTCTCAGAAGCTGGTTCGTACGGTCCAACCGCGAGATGGGCAAAAAACTTCTTGCGCTCCTCTGACCAGCCGGTTGGCGACTCCGCGTTCCCGATGAACCACCAAAGTCCCCATGGCGTCCAGAGCGACTCGGGAATATCCCGATAAACCTCAAGGACTAATCCTTTCCCCATCTGTCCCTGAGTCCCGATCGGCTCAAAAGACGTGCGATCCTCAACCCACTGAGGAGGCGCTACTTCTTCGAGAAAGAGCGTGGCGATTCGTCGAGCTGCGCAATAAGTCCGATACACACCAGTATTCATTTTTCTCCTCCCGAATTACCCGTACCCGCTATTATACAAAAATATTATGAGAATAACAATACTATAAGATAGTGTTATTACAAGGAGTAGTATGAGTTACCTTAAAATTTCACCTATTTTAAGCTGTTGTTTTACTTTAACGAGAATTACATTATCTCCGGTACTAATCAAATAGTGATCCTTAATTCTTGATAAGACCTTGCCACAATTATTAGATAAAAAACTCTCTTCAAATTCTATTTTATTGCCGTTACTATCATAGGCAAAAGCATTGGGGTAAGGAGATTTTAAAGCTCTTATCAAATTAAAAATGTCACGAGTATTATTTTTCCAATCTATCTTTCCATCAATAGCAGTCCTCTTAGGCGCGTATGTTGCTAAATCTTCTCTTTGTTTCATACCTTTTATTTTCTTTTTAAGTTTGCTTATTTTTTTCACTACCTGCACCAGTAACTCGGCGCCTAATTGCGTGAGTACTTCTTTAATGGTATTTATGTCATCTTCATTTTTCAATGGTATTGTTTTCTGGGCAAGAATGTCTCCCGAATCAACTTTCTCTTCTACATAATGGATTGTGACGCCAACTTGTTTCTCATCGCGAATAATAGCCCAATTGAGAGGATGGTAACCTCTATATTTAGGTAATTCACCGGTATGCACATTAATTGAGCCAAACTTGGGATAATGGATAATCTCTCCGGGTAATATTTTGGGGAATGAAGCGATAATCATGAGATCCGGCTTAATCGTTCTTATTTTACTCATCAGATAGTCACTCGACTGAAAGTCAACTACGGGAATACTGTGTTGTTTACAAATTTTTTGCATTCCTCTTACATCGTAACCTTCGGGAACAATAACACATTTTGGAGTAAATTTATACTGTATTAGCGACTTCAAACACTTGAATCCATTCGTGCCCCATCCGATAAATAAAATTTTCATTTTGTTTGAATTGTTAGTATTAAATGATAAGTCGTTCTTAAAAATAAACTGGTATTCAGGCCTTCTTTAAAGAAAATTAAGCTCCTGCTTGGCTCCATCGGATTTTTTGAATATGTATCCATTGACACTCCGAAATCTAACCATTTATAACCTTTTTTCCTACTCCATAATGCAATTTCATATAATAATCTGCTCACCGGTTTTAAATTTTGATATTTTATATTATGGCTTATGTAAAATGTCAACACCGTCGTCGAATTTGCAATAAAAAGTACTATTCCTGCAATCGGATTCATTGAGCCGTCATAGGCCATTAATAATTTTATATTTTCTGGAAACAATTGTTTTAGCGTAATTATCTCATCAAGACTATGAGTTGGTTTTGCATTAAACTTTTTTTTATTTTCAATGAGAATAGGGTAAAAAGATTCGTAATCGTCACTGAATTTTACCATTAGATTATTTTTACGCGATCTTTCTATATTGCTTCTTAATCTTTTACTCACAATGTATTTGACATCGTCATCTTTATCTTCGAAATCTAGATTTACCGCGCTCGTAATCAAATGATATTCGGGTTGGAAACCATAGTAAGAAAGTAAAAACCTTTCGGTTTCATCATAAGTTCTCATGTAAATTATCGGTGGAGGCGTCATATATATTTCTTTGATTTTATTTTTTTTAACAAACTCAATAAAACATCGAACTAATTCTTCATATTTTTGAAAAGACAACTTTTTGGTTACAAATGAACCGTAGCTTGCCCCAACAGGAGATTTAAAGATTCCGTCTTGTAGCGAACCGGGGAGAACTGCAATTAAATTATTATCTTCATGAAAAACTAGATTGAAAAAACTAAACTTTCGCTTTTGATGATACTGAAGAAATTTTAGTTTATGAAATATGGTTCCATTATTTGACTTATCTACAAATGTATCCCACCTGGCGAATTTTAAATTATCAACAATAGTAACTTTCATAATTTGGCATTTTTTTCTTTTTTAAACATTCGTTGATTTGAGTTGTCCGCTAAAAATTGCGCATAGGTAATCAAGTTGATTCTTTGTTATATTTTGATGAATTGGTAGAATAATAGATTCTTCATGATAATAACGAGCTGTTTCTACTCCAAAATCTAGATATCGTTCATATAACTTCTGGTAATCTTTCGCTTTCACTATGATGGCTGCCGGATAAACTCCTTCTTGCAAATCGCCTAATGTTTCAAAACCTTTTTTACTAAAAAATTTCGACAAGTAAAACCAGTTATTCCGTCTTTTACGATTGTAATAATTTATCTTTGGCATATATTTTACCAGTTGGCTAATAATTAATTCATTTTTCGGAGAGTCTAACACATGGTATTTCTCCATAATCTCTTTATCACTTATTGAAATACCTTTCAGTATTCCTCCATACTGTAAAGGTAAAATCTTCGGTAAACTATATATTGCAAAATCGCCAATAGTACCCACCTCATGTTTATCATCTATTTTTGTACCATATGTCCAAGCGCAGTTTTCGATGATGGGAATTTTACTTTGTCTGCATTCATCTTTTAGTTTAATTAAATCTTTATAAGGATACCCGAATTCATGAATGACCATGACTGC
>CAZAJT010000006.1:13236-27040 GCA_964485585.1 uncultured Gammaproteobacteria bacterium | reverse complement strand
ACCACATTGTGATGAAATTGTTTCTGTTACACATCTTGAAATATAATCATTGTTGAATGTTTTAAAAATTGCGATATTTTCATTTTTTTTTATTCCGAGATGTTTAAGAAGAACACTAATGCAATAGATCGCTCTTGGAAGTAATGTGAATTTATTACCAAAAAATTCATTGAGATTATTCGTTTTAAGCTTGTTCAAGTTTTTTTTATGAATACTGAGAAAATTATTGGTAAAAGGTGATAAGGCTATATGCGGTTTAATAAAAGGAGGTTCTGATATCGAAAGACCATGGATATTATCAACTAGATCGTTCCCTTTGTAATAATTAAGGTTGAATTCTATGTTTTTAATACAAGAGGAAAAAGTTGAAGCTTTCATTATGTGTGATTTTATCATCAGGCGCGCCTTCTTTTCCATGGAATCAGAAGAAAGATGAGAAGGCTAATGAAAGTGACAACAGAAGTTAGTGCCCCATAGTATAATTTCGATGGACGATAAATGAACTCTATATTATGCTCACCCTCATCAAGAAATACCCCTCTTAGGGCGACATTAGTCCTGATAACTTCAACCTTTTTCCCATCCACATACGCCTGCCAATCAGGGTAATAAGAATCACTCAAGACGAGAAACGATTTGCCTTTACTTAAAGCTAACAATTTTACTTGAGAATTTTGATAATCTGTTATCATGATATTTGATGCTGATTTATTGAAAGAAAGCTCTGGCAGTTGACCTGAATATGAGATAACTGCCGATTCTCTTAAATTCATCTTATCCATAAGACTTAACGCATTGTCATCGTTTTCGGCATTTTTTACTTCGCCGACTAAATATGCTCTGGGCAATCTATCAACATTCTCGTAAACATAAATCGGCGTACCTTCGGGTATTTTAGAACCATTGAGTTCTGTAAAACGATTTAGTTCTTTTTTTGTCAAAGTAGAGGTAAGCGCAATTTTGATTTTTTTTGGATCTTCTTTTTCTATAGTTTTCGTGGTAATAATGTAACGAACTCCCGTAAGATCAAGAATTGGCGAATTAAAATCAAAATAAGCGGTGGTTGGATTAAAATAGTGCGTCATTAATGCGCTGTAATAATTTGTATAAAAACCATAATACCCCTCAAACTGATACACTTTTTCAGAAGAAGAATTATATCGAATACCTGGCTCAAGAAAATAAGCTCTGCTATAATCTTCGTTTAGTTTATCACCGAGAGAATTTATAATGTCGCTTTTTGTAATAAAAGCCCTCGGATCTAGTTCGGAGTTCGTCTGAGGGTAATAACTATTTAATGTAAAAAGATCAATAAGAATTATTGAAACCAAAAGTAATTTAAAATATCGTGATGGCTGTACGTAAAAATAGTTAATCAAAATAAAACTCGCTCCAAGGATTATTACCGGTATTAAGGAAGAATGAATCATTTCGGCGATTACCCCTTGGTTTGGAACAACAGGAACAATAGATTTTAGGATAAATAATCCAAACCAAGCCAATAAACTAAATAAAAAGATTTTTCTAATTTGCTTATTGATCATATCTCCGTCAATTTTTCTGTTTTCTAAAGCGTGAACCCCAATACCAACCAAAACAGCTAAGCCGAATGTAACAATATAATTCAAAAAGGCAGGTCTTCGAAGACTATCGTAAAAAGGTACTATTTTATATACTATTGAATGCAAAAATGTTAGATGACCCATTGAGAGCACCAGGAAAAAAAAGCTAATAAGAGTAAAAAATTTAATATAGGTATTATGGGAATATCTTAAAGCTAAATAGATTAAGAACAGCGATAGAATACCCACATAACCATAAACATTACCGCTCTCTTTGACACCAAAAAAATAAGGAATAAAATAGTTGAGAATACCTTCAACGTTCGTATTGTAATAACCAGCTCCAATTACGTTGTAAACTTGTCGGGACGCTAGACGTGCTTGCTCCATATTTGGCAGTAGTACAACTGCTGACAATAAAATCGCGGTAAGATTCGCAGTAAAAAAATATCCTACTGTTTTAATTGTTGATTTTAAGTTTTTGGCAAAAAAGTAAAGAAGTACTAAACCGATAAAAATATTATTGTAAATAAACATTGGAGAATATCCTGATATGAGTATGAGAGCGGTAGTAAATCCAGCCAAAATAGCTCGCTTAAACGAATTCTTCTCCAAAGCTGTCCAAAGGAAATAAAGCTGTAAAGGAAGATAAGCTATTCCAGTAGAAGGATAAACATACACGACTAATAATATTAATGCGCCGCTCAGGCCATACACTATCCCTGCAACAAAAGAAGAAAAACTGCTTAATTTAAGACAACGTCTTACAAACAAGTAAGTAAATATACCCGCTAAGCTCATATGGAATAACGGGAAGTAAGTAATGAAAAAAATCCGATGTTGAGGAGAGAAAAAACTGGAAACATAATAAAACAAAAATTTAAGAGGATAGAGCAAGCCGCTACGATCTACTGCTCCGAACCAAGGCATCCCCAGAAGGTTATGAGGATCCCAAAAAATCGAGGATATTGACTGGCTGCCTTTTAGTATCTCTTCAAAAAGCCGCGCCCCATAAGCAAAATCTGGGTAATATCCGCCAACAAATTCAGCATCGAAAAAAACCAAACTAATTTTAGAAAAGTCAAAATTACGCCAAAAAGCAATGGGAGGAAGAATGAAAAAAATTAAAATTGCTATAAGGAAAAAGTATTTGGTATATATTAGATTCGCTACCCTTAATACAAATTTCTCAATAGAGTCTATCATCATAAGATAAACATATTTAATAGTGATAGAATACTATAAATTTTATATCAATTCAAAGGATATTTATTGGAACTTAATATTTTGTAGGAGGCAATCCATTATTGGCATTTTTCCTATGCTTGTATCGTCATAATTTCTAAATCCGACTATCTGAAAGTTGAACTCTGGCGAATATAGTTGAGACATTAAGGAAGACATTGTATAATTTTTGTTATCCTCAACGGTTATTTCAATAAATAGATACTTTGTTTTTGGCAGGGTTTTTATTGCCCCTTTCAGCACTAAGTGCTCAAATCCTTCAACATCTATTTTCAATAAGTCAACTGATTTAACATTATTCTTCACGATGAAGTTATCAAGAGTACCGACAACGACCTCTATCTTTCCTTTATTATCAAAGTGGCTAACTGAGGATTGATTAGGATTAAAAGACATCTTTGCCATTCCTTCTTTATCTGATAAAGCAAGATTTATCGTTTTCGTTTTTTTATCATCTCTGAAGTTTAATTCCAAACATTTGTATGTTTCTGGTACAGGCTCAATACTGTATATCGCTGCATGGGGATAAAGCTCTCTAATAAGTTTTGAAAAAAAACCAACATTCGCTCCAACGTCGATTACTGTAGATAGGTTTTTTATCTCCGCTAACTTGATTAAATATTGGTGACGAGCTAATATGCTTTGGTAACCGGCGATTCCGAAAGGTGAATCGTAATAGACTCTTTCGCCGTATAAGTTAGCAAAATCATCTCCCAACTTAAATTTTTTAAACGGACGACTCAACAGAATAAAGTATTTAGTAAAATAAAATTGTATCTTTTTAAATATTGACCATCTTGATACAAAAAATAGTCTATAGTCTAAAATAAGCGACTGTGTGATAAACCAATAAATATTTTTCATACATCGTTTGTTTGAGTTTCCCTCTTATACCGTTCTATAGTTTTTAGTAAACCTTGTTCTAATGTAAAACAAGGCTTCCAACCGAGCAGTTTTATTGCCTTATCTATTGAAACATACTGTCTATCAATTTCTTGTTTTCTTGCTACTTTTGTAACGATTGGAGTTACGGGTGAACCATAATACAATCTAGTAATCTTTTTTATTACCATGGCGTTACTATAATACTTGCCCGTACCAAAATTAAAGATAATATTGTCTGATTTCTTTTTCAAATCTTTTAACTTTTCAGCGAGATTGATGTAAGCGCCTATAGCATCATCAAGATATAAGTAATCTCTGGTTGTTCTATCATGAAAGATCTCTGGCCTCTTATTTTGCATTAATAATTGGATCGTATGGGGCACTATGCGAACGTTATTATCTCCGAATCCGTACGTATTAACAAATCGAGCAATTGCAATCGGCAATTCAAAGTAAGAAGCATACGTTTGAGCAATCATATCGGCGCAGGCCTTAGAAGTTTCATACGGCCTTGAAGGTCTGGGAAAATATTCTTCTAAAAGGGGGAGTGTATTTTTTCCATAAACATGTGAAGTAGAGGCAACGATGACACCTCTTAATTTATTATGTCTTGCGGCTTCAAGTATATTCCACGTTCCCTGAATATTAACTTCAAAAGTAGTTGTTGGATCACTACCTCCGACATCAACAATGGGTTGAGCGGCTAAATGAAAACAAAAATCAAAATTATTTTTGTTGAAAAGTGCAAATATTGCTTCTTTATTACTTATGTCATCTATAAGGACTTTTAGGTTCGGGTGTTCTTTTTTAAACGCATGGTGATTACTAAGTGCGTAAACTGTTCCATCTAATTCCAGAAGTTTCCTCACTAAAGCCTTCCCGATAAAACCAGTTGCGCCGGTAACCAGTATTCTTTTGCTTTTCCAAAAGCTGCTCATTTAAATTTTCTTATAAATCCCTTAACGGTTGATTGACCGTAAATATATAACATTACCCAGCACATAAACGGATGGATAAACCAGGCAGTATCCTTTATTTTTATCCATCCTTTCATGCTGTCGAACAAAGGTTTAACAAACGTTATAGTATAAATTATATATAAAACCAGCTTCACTGAATCTTCAGGGTAAAAGACGCTATATCTTCTTGCTGAAAAATTTTTCAGGTAGTATTGATCCATAAACTGTTTTCTCCGTTTGATAAAGCTAAAAAACTTACTATTGGTAAGGTGAATAATATCATCTTTTATGAAGGCATATGTGGTATATCCTTGCTTTACAAGATCGACATTAATATCAATATGAAAATATTCTTCTGGCTTGTGTTTTGATTTTATAAAGTAGATCCTTTTAATAAGAAATCCATTCGCTCCCAATGTTGGGATTCTCCGCGGATTATTGCGGTCGAAAACTACGAGATAGTAATCTCCGCAATCACGCGCGTCACCAATGAGATGGTACTTATCGTGAATATAATCCAGTCTATCTGCTTTTCCAAGATAATACGGAACGGGATCGTTAACTCCAAATAATGCAAAATAGCGATCAAGCGCAGTCAAATTTTTCTCATAACGGTATCTTAACGTTTCTGTAGCAACGACATCTTTATGCTCAAGGTGCGGCTGAAGCATTTTATTAAGCCAGTCTTTATGGGGAATGATATTATCATGGTCGATGCAGAGTATGTATTCGCCCGTTGCATATTGCAGTCCATATCCTTTATTATATTCTGCCGATTGATTTACGTTAGGAACATCTATTATTTTCGCTTGATATTTTCTCCCTATTTCTTTTGTATTGTCAGTCGACCCCCCGTCCGCAAGAATAAGTTCAATTTTATCCTGCGGATAATTTTGCGATTTTAATGAATGTAAGGCTCTATCTAGAGTTCTTTCAGAATTGAATGTGGCTATCACAACAGAGATTAAAGAAACGCGACGTTTATTCATGCGATAAACTGAACAACTTTTTGAAGTAGCACAATTTTAACATGTATTATAGCTATGATTAACTGTGTGACTCTTGTAATAGTAATACAATGATGTAAAATTGTACAATACAAACTTAAAATCGCGTTTACGCTCAAGTATTCATCGCTCGTGATAGCATAGTGTTAAAGTAATCGAAATATGAGAAAGAAAAAATTAATTTGGAAATTGCAAGAGAATGTTATTGATCAAAATAGCATTCATACTTTGATTAATTTTATAAACTCCACCGAAAGGTATACTCAATTCACGAAAGTAAAAGAATTTGAAGAAGTATGGTCTCAATGGCAAGGATGCAAGTATAGCGTGTTTGTAAATTCAGGAAGTTCTGCGAACTTAATCATCCTCGACTCACTCAAAGATCTTTATAGATGGAAGAGAGACGATGAGATTATTGTTCCAGCAGTTACATGGATAACTGATATTTCTTCCGTCTTACAACTGGGGCTCACCCCTATATTTGCTGATGTCAATCTTGACGACTTCTCTTTTGATTACAACGATCTCATTTCAAAGATAACGAGAAAGACTCGAGCGATTTTTCTTTCGCATCTTGTTGGTTTTCCAGCAGACATGAAAAAGATAAAATCAATGGTAGACAATAAGAAAATTGCAATTATTGAAGACTGTTGCGAATCACACGGTGCTACAATTGATGGTGTAAAAGTAGGCAACTTTAGCGATGCGAGCTCCTTTAGTTTCTACTGGGGCCATCACATGACTACTGTTGAGGGAGGAATGGTCTGCACAAATAATGAGAAAATATATAAGTACGCATTGCTGAAAAGATCTCATGGCTTAGCTCGTGAGTTACCAAAGAAGTACCACTCATATTTTAAGCATAAGCACAAAACTATTGATTTTAACTTTCTTTTTTTAACAACCGGCTTTAATGTGAGAAATACTGAAATTGGAGCCGCATTAGGTTTAGCTCAACTTCAAAGAATCAACCAATATATAAAAATTAGAAACAAAAACTACAATCATTTCATTGGATTATTGAAAAAATATGATAAATACTTTGTGATTCCTCATAAAGAAGGTATTTCTTCTTTTTGCTTACCATTTCTGCTTAAAAATTCTTTTCTGAAAAAAACTCTACAAAAATTCCTGATTAGAAAAGGGATTGAATCAAGACCCTTCATTAGCGGAAACCTCTTAAAGCAGCCATTTTTGAAAAGATATTCAAAATTAGATGGTTTTCCTCATGCGACTTTTTTACATAATAATGCTTTTTACATAGGTAATAATCAATTTGTTGACCAAAAAAGACTAACATTGTTACAGCTATCTTTAGAAGAATTTTTTCAGAAGTATTCGAATGAATAGACAATCAAAAGTCTACATTGCCGGGCATGCGGGTTTGGTTGGTTCTGCGATCTTAAGAAGATATAAAAAAGAAGGCTATCGTAATCTTTTAGTCAAAACACACCAAGAACTAGACTTGATCAATACATTAAAAGTGGAGGAATTATTTGAAAAAGAAAAACCTGAGTATGTGATTATAGCCGCTGCGAAAGTCGGGGGGATAAAGGCCAACGTGACTTATCCTGCAGAATTCATGTATGACAACTTAATGATACAAAATAATATCATCTGGTCATCGCTGAAACATAATGTCAAGAAACTTCTCTATATCGCCTGCGGCTGTGCATACCCCACCTATTCAAAACAACCCATAAAAGAGAAGTATCTTTTAACAGATATACCCGAACCTACTAATGAGGGCTTCGCCATAGCAAAAATTGCAGGAATAAAGCTATGCGAAAAAATATACAAACAGTACAATAAGATATTCATATCGTGCATACCTGCAAATACTTACGGAGAAAACGATCATTTTGATGAAAATAAATCACACGTAGTGACAGCTCTTATTAAAAAATTCTATGAGGCAAAAAAGAATAAAGCTGATTCGGTAACATTATGGGGAACAGGGGTGGCGCGAAGAGAATTCATATATGTAGATGACCTCGCGGAAGCTATTTTCCTTTTAATGAACGCCTACAAAGAAAATGATGTTATAAACATTGGTTCAGGAGAAGACGTTAGTATTAGAGAACTTGCAGAAATTATTAAAAAGGTAGTAGGTTATTCGGGAAATATTTTATATGACGCATCTAAACCTAATGGAATGTTGAAGCGTACTCTTGATTCCTCAAGAATTAAATCTATTGGCTTTCATAGCAAAATTCCGCTTTTCCAAGGTGTAGAAATTTCTTATAAACACTTTCTTCGATCGTTAAAGTCTTAATAAACATGGCTAGCTCTGGTAAAAAAAGTATTTTATATATCATTAATTTTTATGGCACTCCGCCATTAAACTATTTTGAAAAATACATTAAGAAAAATAATATATCTTACTTAACAATCTTAAAATTACCTGCTATACGGTCGAAAAAAAATAGATTAGTTATTGACGCCTTCATAAAAGATGAAAATGATGTTGTTCACCCCATGAATATTAATTTATTTTTTCCATTTCCGTATTTTTTGATTTTCTTTGTTCAATATGTAATTAACTTCATTATCCTGTTTTTATTACTTAATAAAATCAAGCGCAGAAAATTCGATATCGGAATTGGTGAAACCAATTTTGGCAGTGCAATCGTTTATTTCCTAAAAAAAATCGGCAAGGTTCATTATGGCGTATTCAATAACGGAGACATCCTACCTGATCCATTAGCATCTGAAAAGTGCTATTTTCTTTCTAATACAGCTTCTCGATTCCATACTTTGTATAAGTTTATCGATACGTTAATTATTAATATACAGTTTCAGTTAAAAAGATTAGGATATAGAAATGATTTAATCTGGTACGGAAATTATAAAGTAGAGAAGTGGGATCAAAAAAAGGGACTCATACCAAAGCAAAAAATTATTTACGACACTATCAAAATAGACTATAACGAATTTCTTAACTATGCAAAAGTAAGAAAAACTATGTCAGATCTATGCTACATTGGTCGTTTGGATGATTTTGTTGGATTAGACATTGTTATTCCAAGCCTGGCAACTATCAAAAATAAAGTTCCGGACATCAAGCTACACATTATCGGAGGCAATGAAGTCTTAATTGATAAATATCGGATATTAGCCGAAAAAAGCGGTGTTGGAGATCGTGTAGTATTTTACGGTTACTTACCGAAGATGGAGGATGCTTTTGACATTATGTCCAAGTGTTCTCTGGGACTCGCCTTGTATAAACCTGTCTCAAATAATGTATCAATGCATGCTCAACCTGCCAAACCGAAGGAATACATAAAAGTCGGCCTACCGATCCTTCTTAGCAAAGGCGGGCCTGAGATAGGACAGGAAATAGTAAAACATAATGCGGGAGTTGAAGTTGAGTTTGATAAAAAAAAAGTCTCTGAAACCATCATTAAGGTTATTACAAATAAAGCTCTCTATGGTAAACTTCAAACTGGAGTAAAAACGTATGCTTTTAAAGAAGATTTTAACTCTCATTTTGAAACACTTTTTAAGAATCTGGAAAATTTAGTTGCAAAAAATGAAATTATTTAAGTTCCTATACCGGCACAAATATATTTTGGTATCTGTATTAATACTTATTATTATATCGTATCTCAATATTCCTCCAAAAGGTTATCTGATCGGAGGAGGAGATTTTTACCAGAAATCTTACCTACGAGATAATTATTTCACCCACCTTTTTACATGGTCTGAAAAAATCGGTTTTGGACACACTTCCGATGTGCAATATCTCATATTTTATCTTCCGTTCTATCTACTCGATTTGTTCAACAACGTAGCAGCACAACAGTTTTTATACGTATTTCTTTTTACATTTCTTTCTTTCATTAGTTTTTTCCTGTCGCAAAGATATTTCATCAGTAATCACGACGAAAAAAAATACAGTTATCTCTTCTCACTTCTTTATGCAATAAATCCATTTACTTTTTCCGTGCTAAGAACGTCCGCAGGCTATCATCCTTTCTTCTATCTTTATCCTTTCATTCCGTTGTTTTTCGGTTTACTATACAGTTATCTAAAAAATACTAAAAAATACATAAACAAAGAGCTCGCATTTTATGTAATAGTCAGTTTTTTTCTATCAATTTCATTCGGCAATTTCGCTTTCCTTATTTCATTGTTTGTCTTTACCACTTTGTTCTGTTTATTTTTGATAGTGACTAATGAAATAAGTATCAATACAAAAACCTTCTTAAAATTAATAATTCTTCTCGTGAGTGCCGCGCTCTCTACACTCTACAATGTCATTAGTCAAATACCGCTCCTTTTTGTGTTAAACCGTCAGATCACAAACTCCGAAATACCATTGGCAGATCTCTGGAGTTGGATGACATATCAAAGATTTTCTTTGCAAACTCAAATTCTTTTTAATACCGATTATGATAAAAGCGCGCTATTCCTTTTCAGCACAGTACTATTCATGTTGTTTATTGTTTCAATAATCTACCATAGAAACAGATTGAGCCGTGTTCTATCCATGCTTGCCGTTATATCAATATTTATTACTTCGAAAGGGCTGGAAATTTTTCCGGCTTGGCTGATGAAACCACTCTTTACACTACCTCTCATTAACAGTTTGAGAACAGGTAATAAAAGTTATATTTTCCTTCCATTCTTTATCCTAATTGTTCTTTTTTTATGCTATAAATCAACGAAGGAAACGATTGTGAAATATCTATTTATCTTCTCCTCTTTGCTGATTATTTTATCCTGTTTTCCCTTAATTATTGGAAAGACTCTCACTGACTATTCGCCATTTTATTTAAAAGACGAAAACTATCTGACGGCAAATTACACCTTTATCTTTCATATGCCAAAAAAGTATGTGGATCTTAATAAATTCATCAATCCTAAAGAACAAAATCGTATTCTTGTTTTACCATATTCTATAATAAACAGCATCGGCTGGATGAATTATACCCATTGGAAATATGTCGGAGTTGATCCGGTGATTTCTTTAATAAACAAACCGCTTGTTAATCCAAATTATTATTTATACCCAACAACATGGAATTACGGAGAACTATGGAATCGGCAATCTGAAAAAAAATCTCTTTGGATTTTTTCTTTGGCTGCAATCATGAATTCAAAATACATACTATATCATAAAGATGTTGCTCCGCAATTTGTTAATCAAACGATAGACAAGTTAAAATATTACGAAAAACTTGGATTGATAAGCAAAATTGAAGAAAATAATTACTTTGCATTTTATACTATTGATGAAAAGTTTTTTATTCCGCGGGTATATGTGCCAAATAAAGTTATTGTAACAGATAAAAAACTGGAAGATTTCGCACAACTGCTTGGAGAAAACTTTCAATTAAATAATTTCGCCGTGTATTTTACTGAGCAAAATTCGGGAAAAAATAATTTACTTTTGGAAAAAAATTCTTCTTCCATGGACTCTACATTTGAATTCAAAAGAATTAATCCCGTCAAGGTTCGAGTTATTGCCCATAATGTAAAAGAATCATTTCCGGTAATATTTTCTGAGGGATATCATGAAGAATGGAAAGCCAAAATAGTAAAGAGTGAAAAAAGAACAACACCCAAGCAGAATAAATTCATAAATAATATAACATACAATGATAATTTGCCAACAGGAAGTGTATGGGAGACATTAACAGGAATAGGAATTGACGAAGACAAACATTTTAAAGTCAATGGATATGCCAACTCATGGCTCATAAATCCCGTCGAACTTTGTAGTAACACACAGCTTTGCTATAAAAATCCTGATGGAACTTACGACATGGAACTAATTGTCGAATTTCAAAGACCCCAATTACTATTTTATATTGGTCTCATTGTTAGCGGAATGACTTTCTTCATCAGTGTTATTTATTTAGCGGGGATAAAATTGTTAAGAGTAATTCGTGAAGAATCATAGTAATGTTTTCAAAATATAAATCTATTTTTATTCTTTCTGCAGTCAGCATACTTTTAGGCTTGATTCTTTTCTTTATTGAGTCAAATAAAACCGAGCTGAAAATATCAAACATTAAGCCTTCATCCAACTTTAAAGAATATTCCATAGGGCCTGCCATATCGCGTTTCCACATCGCTTACGTCGATACGAATGTTCCAATAAAAACAAAACTCACTGATACTCAATATGGTTTAATTAGTTTTTTTGAAGACGTAAAAGCGATCGCGCTACCAGCACAGAACCTTTCGATCTCTTTTAAGCGGTTGGCGGAATTGAAATTGTGGAACGAAAAGCTATCAATTGTTAAAAACGTTAGTAATTCTGAAGAACTTAAGTCTTGGTGGAAACCTTATCAATCATCTCCTTTAGTAATAATCAATAATGGCAAGTTTGGCAGTTGGGAATCTATTCTTGCGAGGTATTTAATCTCGACTGAAAAATACTTCGATCACGTCAACTCACAAGAAAGCAGTATGAGAAATGCCCTTTTAACAGCTTTAAGGCTTTCTCTTAACGAGAATCAGCTAAGTGTTAACCACATTATTAACGAAAACCAAAACAATAAAGATAAAGAGTATCTCCAAATTCTCTCTGATAGTGTATTTGATCAGTTAAACTCCCAAATTGATAAGCTGCTGCCGCACTATAACCCCATAGTACACGAATACGATCTTTCTCTTATAAAAAAGGATAAGGAATATGGAATTTACAACATATCGCTATCTAAACCAAACGACAATTTTGAATGGGGAAATGCATTATTGCAAGGACAAGCTGCTGAACTCCCACCACCAATTTCCGACTCGGAATCGGAAAAAAATAACAACATATTGTTTGCTAATATTGAGATTACACCAAATCAAGATAAGTTAATTTTCGCTCTTACCGATATCAAAAACTCTGCGCGCGGCAACTGGATATCGGAAATTAATCAAACGAATCAGCAATACAAATATGTTTTGAGTCTTAAAGACATTAATCCTGCAATCGGATACATGTTGGATCTAACCTACCAAACCAAGTATCCTGTGGATTTCACTATAGAAGAACTACAAGGATCACTAACAGATAGTAATCAGATCACGTGGGACAAAAACAATATGATATGGGAAGACGTTCTCTTATCTCCAAATCGTCCGGGACACTACTTAAGAAAGGTGTCTTTCGCCTTAAATAATAAATTAAATATGCAAAGAGTCATTTTAGAGTCAAAAAAACCACTATCTCAAGATTTTTTCAATCATTTTAAGTTGCAAATATTCCCTATTTTTGAGTCTTATATAACATTAAAGAAAATCGCAAGATTGGATAATCCAAATATAGAAATAGATACTAAAAAAATAAGAGAGAATGTTTATCTGGTAAATATAATAAATATAAGCGTGGAGGAAGAGAGAAGATTTAAAAAAGAGTTAGGGTTAACATACTTGGTAACTAATGAAAAACATCATCAATACTCCTCAGCTTTTACCGTTGTATTTTGGCCCCCCATCCTTATAAGGACAGTTTTATTTATTCTTTTTCTGGTTATTGTTTATGAAATTTTTCTCCGACGGCTCTTAGAAAGAAATAAACAGTTGTATTCACCATATCTAAGGAAAATCAAGTACTATCTATCTATTTTATATAACTTTACTATTTCATTAGGAAACTCTGCGTATTCTAAATTAAGAAATATTCGATTAATACTCTTCGCTATCGTTTTAGCCGGTATTTTTCTGGATATTCTTCTTATAAAACTTTCGATAACCAAACCAAATTCGCTGAATATCATATATTTCGTTATTGCTTTCTGGTTGGCAACGCTTCTGGGATATCGTGGCAGCACCATTTTGTCTTACTACAATTCGCTCATTCTTCTTATTCTATTTTCAATCGCTCTCATGTTAAATCTTCCAATAATAAGTGAGAGAATTTTGACATGGTCTTACGCCTTTTTGCTAATTGGAAGCGTGCATAGTTTACTCGAAGTTAGTATAAAAAGGAATTATACGTACGATACAGTTGAACAAAACCTTTTAGTCGTCCCAAAATTATTACTACTACTAACAATCATACAAAAAGGATTTCAGTATTATTTACTAGCACTGAAGTATTTCGGATTTCTGCTGGACAAAATATTAATAATCATACAAAAAGGATTTCAGTATTATTTACTAGCACTGAAGTATTTCGGATTTCTGCTGGACAAAATATTAA
>CAZAJT010000006.1:0-13136 GCA_964485585.1 uncultured Gammaproteobacteria bacterium | reverse complement strand
AGGGTAATTAACTCTCAACTATATAGTTACTATAAACGATCTAAGCTTGAGTTACTCAGGGTAATTAACTCTCAACTATATAGTTACTATAAACGATCTAAGCTTGAGTTACTCAGGGTAATTAACTCTCAAATGCATAGTTTTTATCAACATACCAAGATTAGTCTTCCCAAGTTTATTCAATATTCGGCGAAAAGCACTTTGTTTCTTACCGTAATAGTAGTCATTTATCTTTTTGTGTTGGTTATCAATGTCGCACTTAAATCTGTACAGGTGCAAATAACTAAGGAATCGCGAAATCCCGTGATCAGAAAGTTTGAACCAAGGATCGTTTACAAATCAATAAAAGTGATCATACGAGGGAAGAATTTCGGATGGCAACAGGAAGGAGAAGAGCTCATGAGTAATTTCGGGAAGGTTTCGACTGATTTTTGGTCAGATCAAAAAATCATTTTTACCGTACCGCTTCATTGGCAAACTGGTGAGCTTATATTGCGTATTGAAAAACCAACTATCTGGGAAGGGGAGCCGATGCTTGCTAAGAGCAAAAGAATACTACTAAGAATACTTCCTATCACTGCATCTTTTACAGAAAACGATGAAGAATTCTATGAACAAATAGAATTATCAGATGAAGAAACCAGAAAAATAAACGGATACTAACAGTAGAAAATATGAAAAATCCCTCTTGTTTTTAATCAACATTCATTGTAAAATGATTAATTACGACCATTTTAAATACTAATGATCAATGCGCTCCATGAGACCAACTGTAAAAACAGCTAAAAAAAAGAAAAAAAAGATCGTATTATTTGCAGCAAACACAAGATACGTTGGTCCTCCATTAGGACTACTCTCAATTACAAAACTCCTTGATTTAAGCAAATATGATGTTAAGATCATCACAAATAACGAGTATCCTGATTCTGAAGACGCCGTGGTAAAAGAATGTAAAGGCGCAATGTGTCTTGGCATTTCGGTAATATCAGGATTTCCCCTCAAGGTTGCAAAAAGAGTCTCGCAAAGAGTTAAGGAAAAATATCCCAAGTTGTCAATCGTGTGGGGCGGTTGGCTCGCCACTACTTTACCTGAAGAAAGCTTAAAACCTCCTTATGTCGACTACATTTGTATGGGCCAGGGGGAAAGATTTTTCAGTCAGCTCATCGAAGTAATCGAATCAGGCAATCTTAAGAATCTCGACGATATCCCCCGAATTGGCTATAAAAAGGGCTCAAAAATAATGTTAAGTAAAAGATTTGGCACTGAAGACATCGATAGTCTACCTGATTTTGATATGGATTTGATTAACTGGGAAAAGTATCTTGAAATTACTGACTTTGGGAAAAGAGTAATACGAATGACCACGAGTTATGGGTGCCCGCACAGATGTTCGTTCTGTTGTGAGCCCTTAAACTCAACAAGAGTTTGGAAAGCACTATCTGCTGAAAAAGTTATTAACTACATAAAACAACTCAAAGAAAGGGTGGATTTCGATGGACTCACTATTGTAGACAGCAACTTTTTTGTTAGTGAAGACAGAGCTATTAAAATTTTCAAGGGCATACTTGACCATAAGTTTAATATAAAAATTGGGCAGGTAAATGGTAGGACCAATATATTGGCAAGATATGCTCCTTCAACGTGGAAACTTCTAAAAAAGGCCGGATTATTTAATATACTGGTTGGAGCGGAATCAGGAGATGAGGAAACAATGACCTTTATTAATAAAGATGCAACGGTAGAAGATACGGTAAAATTAGCAAGAATTTGTACTAAATATGGTGTACAGATGCTCGCCTCCATGATTGTCGGACTACCTACAGAGAGATACTTACAAGACAAGGAAAAAGCATTTCAGGAAGATTTAAACGGAGTTATAGATCTGTATAATAAAATATCGCCCGCCGGCCTCCAGCATCAACTAATAGTTTTCGCCTTCGGACCTCTGCCATTTTCTCCTCTGTATAAAAGGTCTATAGAAATGGGATTTAAACCGCCTGTTGATATTGACGGCTGGTCAAACTACGCACTGAGAACCGTACGCGTACCATGGATACCGAAAAAAGGTTTTAGTAGAGTAGAGGTCTTAAACTACGTCACTATGGTAATTGCCATGGATCGATCGTATTTATTTTCTTCTTTTCCGCCTTTTTTAACAAAATTGATTCAGCTTATTGTCGTTCCATTTAAAAAGATAGGCGAATGGAGATTTCGAACGAAATCTTTAAATTTCCCTCTAGATATGTGGCTCTTTTATTCAGGTATGTACGCATTCAATGAAATTAACAGAGTATTCAAAATAATACGTGTTACAAGATAAAAAATCATCAATATCTTGGCGGAAGCTTGACAATGAAAATCCAGTAATATACTATTCTTTAGTAAAGGAAAAATGAATATAAAAAAGATTACTCTAGACAAAAAAAAATGTATTGGCTGTGCAACATGCTCTGTTCTTTGCCCAGAAGTTTTTTCCTTTAATGAGAGTGAAGCAGTTGCAGTAGTAAATGACAAGGCTATTGCTTCTGCCGATCCTGGCAATGTCCGATCGGCTGTCCAAGCCTGCCCTTCAACTGCCCTGACAATTGAAATGTAATATGCTAAAGGAACCATTATTGAATACAAATCAGATGTTGGAGCTGACTATTAACCATAAAAAAAGTACCGTAAAAGTGATTGATAAGGGAAAATGTGATATCGCTTTTGTTACGAGACCTTCTGAACACGGAGAATTTATCCCTTTTGCAGAAATATCGCTATCAGCTTACGCCCGAAGCAAAGGTTTTAACGTTACTGTCATCGACACCAATCCAGTTATTAAAACATCTCCCACAGCTTTTATTACTGTTCATGACAAGGAATACCAAGCATATTTTGAATATGTGAAAAACCTTCTTGTAGAACTAAATCCTCGATACATCGGAATCGGTACATTTACGAGCGACTATGACTATGCTATGAATTTCGCCCGAAGAATAAAAAGATATATTAATTCAAAAATTATAGTAGGCGGCGTTCATGCCACTATCATACCGGAAGATTTCATTTTTGAAAGATCCCCTGTGGATATTGCTGTCTTTGGTGAAGGTGAGCTTACCCTCGAAGAAATATTAAAACTTAATGAGCTAAATCCCAATAAATTAAAGAAAATAAAAGGTATTTGTTACTTTGACCAAAAAACAAAACAAATTGTCAAAACAGAAAAACGTGAATTAATCAAAGATATATCAATTCTTCCTATGCCTGCCTATCAAGATTTAGACATGACTTTTTATGCAAAACCAAAAAAAAGAGTTATCGGATATGCATATTACTCGGTAATCCCCGTTTACACGGGGAGAGGATGTCCTTTCCGATGTACTTTTTGCGCTGCTAATAGTGTGTGGGGTAAGGGAATTGCACGTATTTATCCAGTTGATAGAATCATTGAGGAGATACAAATGCTGATTGAAGAATACAAAGCAGATGCGATCTATATAATTGACGATACGTTTACCTTAAGTAAGGAAAGAGTTTATGAATTTTGTGAGAAAATCAAACCTCTCAATATCATTTGGGCAGCGCAGACCAGAGTAAATTGTATAGACGAAGAAATGATAAAAAGAATGAAAGAAGCGGGATGTGTCCAGTTGATATTCGGTGTTGAAACTGGTTCTCAAAGAATGCTAAACCTTACAAAAAAGGGGACTACGGTTCAACAGGCACGAAATGTGTTTCATTGGTGTAAAAAATACGATATGAGAACATTTGCGAATATGATGTTTAATCTTCCTGATGAGACAGAAGAGGACGTTAGGTTAAGTTACCAACTCTACCAACAAATTAAACCCGATGATTTTGGATTAGGTCTGACTGTTGCTTATCCGGGTACAGAACTTTATCATCAGTATTTTAAGGGGAAGTTTGATAAAAGCGAATATCACCTTTTAGCAAGAGCCAGAGGTTTCGGAACAGGCAGATTCAAACTCTCAGCTCATAATCTGAATCCTCAAGAGCTTTTAGTTGATTTCCGTATGAATCTGAAGCTTCAATATTTACTTCCTTTATTTGTAAGAATCCTTTTCTCTCGGAAATATTGGAACATGATCAGAAAATCATATTATAAAAATGACTATATAAAAAATATCATTAATGATCTGCCCGGTGCGTTTATAAGATCTTCTGGAATACTCTTTTATAACACGATAAGAATCTTTCCAAAAGTAATCAGACAACCAGTCATCGTTCTTGCAAATAATGTTGGTCTAAGGTTCGGTAATTAATACTAACTACGCTTCATAAAATCTGGACTTCAAGCTACGTAGTAATTGCTATAATCTCTTATAGAAATGGTTAAAAAAATTTATTCTTCTCTTCCTATATGTTTGATGTTAGTAGCGGGCTTCTTATTCCGTTACCTTGGAATTGTAAAGAATCTTTCATTTTGGAACGATGAAACTCACACGGCAATATTTGCAAGAGGAATATTGTGGTATGGTAAACCCGTAACAGAGATCGGCGCTGGCACCGGTCTGTATCAGCAACCACTTTATTACATTACCGCTTTTTTTTTCAAAATCTTTGGAATTTCTGAATTTTCTGCGAGACTACCTTCGGTCATTGCCGGTACACTTTTTATCGGCATTGTTTACTATATAACAAAAAAAGTCGTCGGAAGGAATGAAGCATATATTGCTTCTTTCCTTACTGCTTTTTCACAAATGCAGCTCGCATGGTCAACGCAGTTGAGACCTTATATCTGGCTTGAGATATTTACATTTCTCGTAATGTATCTTTGTTATAAGAGTCTTCGCAACAAGATTGCAATAATAGATAAATACTTATTGATGGCTGTAGCTTTCTCATTTATCGCCTTACTTTTTCATGGAACCGGTTTTATAAACATAGTACTGGTGGGAACAATTATTTTATTTAAGAGCTTCATGAATAAAAAGTATCTCTACGCGATACTACTGGTGCCACTCGCTATAGTATCTTTCTTAATAGTTTACTATTCCTTGTCTCCCATCAACCGTAGCTTACCATATGTATGGAGATTTATTTTCGAAACCTTACATTATCGCGTTTTTTTAAAAGCTAATTATTCGTGGTTAATCTTAGGAGCTTTCGCAGGATCCCTTTATTTATTCGTAAAAAACAAGTTATATTTTATTACACTGGTTTTCTTTACTGTCACTATATTCGCTTTTGCTATCTTTAAGGTCAATCCCTACTATGTACGGTATTCTTTGCCCGCTTTTCCTCTTCTCTATGAATTGTTTGCCATAGGTGTTGTTTTTATTTCGAAGCTATTGACAATTTCTATAAAAAATAATGTATGGAAAAATGTCATCTCATCTACAATTATCATCCTAATTCTTTTCCTCGTAACAAAACAAAACGATAAGATTAAATTCATCCCTTCTTACTATTACACAATAAACGGGGATATGCGCGAAAACCCTATTGTAGATTATAAAAAAGCTTTTTCTGTAATAGGAAATCTAATAAAAGGTAAAAATAATGTAATCGTAATGGATGCTTGGAATGATAGAGTACCTTGGTATTTACCTGGACAAAAATTTATTTTTCTGATTCAGCATCGCCCATCAAACACGGATCCACTTTTTGGAGAAACAATGATATCAACCATTCAGGAGTACGAACGAGAGAAAAGCAAATATAAAAGCGGCGTTGTACTCATAGAAAACTGGGAAAGTCTCACATCACCAGAATTACAACAGCATATACAAAAAACCTTAAAAAGAGAATTGGATGTGCAAAATCTTCCCTATAATGAAAATGATCGCTGGAGCATAACAGTATTTAGTTGGGGAATGGAACAGCAACTATGATTATCAAAGGATCACTGATAACAACATTATTTATCATCAATCTTTTCATTCAGCTCCTCACCCAGATTGTCATCACGAGAATATATGGGGCCACTCTTCAACTCGATGCATTTCTTGCTGCAGTAGTTATTCCGTCTATTTTTGTAACGGTTATTTACTCAACTCTTAATGATGCTTTTTTGCCACTTTATAGTAAGAAAAGAGGAAACAATGCGGAGGAAGCAGAACGCTATTTTTTTACCCATCTTGTTGCAGTGACGACAATCGCATTTATTCTCAGCCTCATACTTAATTTTGTTGCAGAACCCATAAGTAATAGTTTCTATAGTGAAAAAGGGGGAGAGTTTGTATCACAGGTCGCTAATCAAATGCGCTATATGATATACAGCCTTCCACTTGCAATAGTCGCTACGTTCTTTGGCGCATATTATTATGTGAGAAAACAGTTTCTTCGATTTCCGTTAGCACAAGCAGTAGGAAGCCTCAGTAATTTACTATTGGTATTATTACTTTCCCAGCAATGGGGTATCTGGGCTTTGGTTTTCGCATTTGTTATCAATATTCTTTTTCAAATTATGGTAGTAATCCCCGGAAACATCCTCAATATGCAACTATCACCACTCAATATGATTCCACTCCTTGTTTCCTGGCTACCCCTTGTTATCGGTACGCTTGCGCTTCGCAGCGATTCATTATTAATTCGATCATTTGCAACGAGTCTGCCTGAAGGATATGTGGTCTATTTAAATCTAATTGTAAAAATGTTATCACTGGCAACCGGCGTACTAACTATTGGTATTCAAATACTATTGCTTCCTCACCTAGTTGAATATATTCATTCTGGTAAATATTTAGAAACCATACGTATGGTAAATCGTTCGAAAATGGTGGGTGTTGGTATTGCGATCGTTGTCACTATTATCGCAATACTGGTAGCTCCCATAGTCATTCAAATATTTTTTATAGGTGGTAAATTCACCATAACAGATGCTGGCAGAGTGATTTCGTTAATTCCTTTATTCGTGTTACCAGCAATAGGATGGGGGGTCAACAGTATTTTTTTTCAACCACTCATCGCGCTGAGGAAAAATATACCATTGAGCGCTGTGCAGATTGCCAGCGTGATCTTTGGTTGGTCAATCGGGTTTATTACAAAAGCTCAATTTGGTGCGCTCGCTGGTATCACCACCGGATTAACAACGATGTTATTTGCTGGCATAATAGGAAGTGAAATACTATGGCAACTATACAAAAAAGAGATCCGCAAATAAGTGTCATCATTCTTAACTACAATACCGATGAAATGACGCTTAACCTGTTGAAATCATTAGGAACAGATAGTGATTACGAGATCATCCTGATTAACAATAGCGAGCAGAATACTCTTGAGAATACCGTGAAAAAAAGGTTTTCCAATGTTCGGTATTTCTTCTTAGGTAAAAATGTTGGTTTTGCAGGAGGGGTAAGTTACGGTATCGAAAGAGCGATAGGAGAATGGATTGCAATACTCAATAGCGACACCGAAGTCAATGAAAACGCTTTACAGAAACTCGTTGCCATTGCAGTAAAAGAACAGTTTCAGATTACTGCGCCAAAAATATTTTACAAAAACGGCACCGTACAAAATAATGTTGGTAATTTTGACCGAATACTCCAACATCCAATAAGCTGGCTTCTTGCCCGTCCCCGCTTTATTGATTGTTCAAGCGTTGATCGTAACAAATCAGTGGATTTCGCAACAGCCGCCTGTCTTGTAATTCATTCATCAGTATTTCGAACCATTGGAATGTTTGATGCGGAGAATTTTTTTATGTATTTTGAAGACGTTGATTTTTCATATCGATTGTATAAGAAACACATTTCTATTTTATTCGTACCTGAGGTTTCCATCATTCACTACGAGGGAGCGTCTGCAAACCAGATACCAGCGATGAAAAATCTGCGGTATAGCAAAGGATTATTTAACTATATCAAGAAACATCGCGGCATCCTCGTAGCAACACTTAATAACCTGTTGAAACTATTTCAATAACCTATGCGTCAATTAGCGGTAACAGTAATCATTGCAGCTTATAATGAAGAAAAAAATATTCGATCGTGTCTTGCTTCACTCTTCAAACAAGACTATAAACCACAGGAAATAATAGTAGTAAACGATGGATCAACTGACAAAACAGAAGAATATCTCAAAAATCCCTCGGTACAGTATTATACGATTTCTCATCGGGGAACTGCGGTAGCAAGAAACTTTGCCGCTCAAAGGGCACAAGGCGATATACTGGTTTTTTTAGATGCGGATATGGAATTTGAACCCAACTTTATCTCGCAATTAGTAAGACCAATCAACGAAGGAAAAGCTCAAGGCACCTTCTCAAAGCTCGAGTATGTTAAAAACTGGGATCAACCGCTTGCCCGCTGCTGGAACAGAATAACATCTGACCTACCGGACAAACTGCGTATTTCTCAGAGGAGAAAAGAGGGTGACGACTTTAGGGCCATACTGAAATCAGAATTTTTGAGAGTTGGCGGCTTTGATAATATTGGATATACAGATACATGGACACTTGCGCATAAATTACAATATAAGCCGGTTTATGCACCAAACGCAATATACTACCATAACAATCCAGAAACATTTTCTGAAGTGTTTTGGTCTACAGCATGGATCGGGAAAAGAAAGTACAAATTTGGCATACTTGGCATCCTTTTGGCTTCTATCCGTTCTTTTTTCATTGTTTCACTGGTGAAAGGAATCATAAAATTCATGCGATATCATGAACCGCTGTTTATTCCCTTTTATTTAGTCTACGATCTCGGCGTTACGAAAGGAATTCTTTATTCTTTTTTCTTTAAGGATGTAAAAAAGTAGTAGTGTTCGTTTGTATTTGCTTTTTCACGCGAGCGATATCGGCATCAACCATCATTTTTACAAGCTCATCAAAGCTAACCTTTGGCTGCCATCCCAATATTTTCCGTGCTTTTTCTGGTCGTGATTTTAAATCGGGTACCTCTGCAGGTCTTTTAAATCGAGGATCGATTACAACATATTTTTTCCAATCACTAACACCAGCGTGTTTGAACGCATGCTCAAGAAATTCTTGCACACTATGGTTCTCGCCGGTACCAACGACGTAGTCATCCGGTTTTTCCTGCTGAAGCATAAGATGCATCGCCTCAACATAATCTCCTGCGAAACCCCAGTCACGTCGTGCCTCAAGATTACCCAGATGCAGCTCTGCTTGCAGACCCAGCTTAATTCGCGCAACCCCATCAGTTATTTTTCGGGTTACAAATTGGATGCCGCGTATTGGAGATTCGTGATTAAACAAAAGACCGTTGCAGGTAAAAAGATTGTACGACTCCCGATAATTAATCGTAATCCAATATGCATAGACTTTTGATACGCCATAAGGACTTCTCGGGTGAAAGGGTGTGTTTTCATCCTGGTAGCCATCAGTATGCTGGATACCAAACATTTCGGAGGTCGATGCTTGATAAAATTTCGACGTGGGACAGAAGAATTTTATTGCATTGAGAAGATAGAGGACGCCTAAGGCATTGACTTCTGCCGTAAGAGTTGCTTGACTCCAGGAGCCGCCGACAAATGATTGGGCGGCAAGATTGTATATTTCGTCGGGGCGGATATTTTTTATCGCATTGATAAGCGATGCCTCATCGTTCATATCTCCCTCAATATACTCAATCTGATTATGAATCCCTAAGAAATGGAGATTGTCAAAATTCGGGTTCGAGTAACGACGCATCATACCATATACTTTGTATCCTTTTTTAAGAAGCAACTTTGCTAAATATGGCCCGTCCTGGCCAAGTATACCTGTAATAAATGCCGTCTTACTCATAAATAAACGGGGAAATAGTAATTTATTCATTATAACGAATAATTATCAAAAGTGGAATATAATTGTAATTACTCTTGATGATGCTAAAGATATGAATATAAATTCACTACGACAAATTGCAGAAAATTTTCAGAAAGAGCTTGAAGACTCCTCTCGAGGAAAACAAACAAGCATTTCTTTTATAAGAAACAAAATCGGTGGTCCTCAAAGCCTACAAGAGAGAGAAGTATTTGAAGTACTTGTTATTGGCGGCCGCGTGTATAAAAAAGCACTTTTCAGGAAAGAAAATGACATCGTTACTATTCTAAGCAAAGAAAGGGGAATGCAACCGATTTTCAAAACAAAAGAGGACTTATTTGCTTTTCTCACTGGGAAGGTTCATGCCGATATTGCTATACTTGCATTGAATTTTGCATATCCACTGAAACAACATGGTACTCTAGTATCTGGTTCGAAAGAAAATACTTTTCAGGGATTAGTAGGAAAATCTATAGAAAAAAGTATTCGTGATCACTTTAAAAGCAAAAGAAAAAAAGTGATTCATGTTTCCGTCGCAAATGACACCATCTGCCTTTTGCTTGCTGGATTATTGAAAAAACCATGGAATCAACTCGCCTGTGGTATTGTTGGTGCAGGTCTCAACTTTGCATTATTTTTGGATCAGCACACCGCAATAAACTTAGAGGCAGCAAACTTTAATAAATTCCCACAGACAGAAGAGGGGAAATTGGTAGACGCTTCCTCATCCTATCCAGGAAAAGCACTCATTGAAAAAGAAGTATCAGGAGCATATTTATATCGCCATTTTAACGAAATAGTAAAAAGAAAAGACATCGGTACTCCAGAAATAACAGAAACAAAACAGTTAAGTCATATTGCAAAGCACGGAGAACCAAAAACAGCACAGATAGCAAGCCATCTTCTGCAACGGTCTGCACAACTGGTGGGCGCTTTAATAGCTGGCATGCTGCGCTTTCATCAGCGAGATTTAACCTTTGTTATGGAAGGGTCACTTTTTTGGAGAGGATATCGGTATGAGGAAACAGTGAAGGAGACGGTACGAAAACTTACGTTTCGGTATGATGCATACTTCATTCGTATCCCCGATAGTGATATTGTTGGGGGTGCAAAACTTATTCTATAATCTGATAAAATAAACTATATGCTATTGCGGCTTCTTTACTTTCTCAAAAGGCCAACGAGTCGACATGTATTGATCAATACTTTTGGCAATTATCTGAATGTTTTCTTCTATGCCTTCTTTGCATGGATACTCGTAAGAATTCTTACCCCTTCAGAATATGGTGTGTTGAGTGTGCTATTGGGAATAGCGTATGTGCTGGCAACGATTCTTGATTTCGGTACCACAGCCACGATCTATTCATATTTGCCTCCCTTGCTTGAAAAAAATGATCAGAGCATCTACCGTTTTATTAAAAGTACCTTTTATTATCAGTCCCTCTTCTCATTTATTATCATTGGAACATTATTTCTAACATTTCCTTATCTTGACAAAGTATTTTTTAAGACGAATGCTCCTGAGCTCTGGCTTTATATGACAGCTTTTTCGGTACTTTTTTTTATATGGCAGAATTTTGTGTTGAATATATTATTTGCGGCAAAAAAATTTCTCAAAGCAAACATTTATCTCAATACAACAAACGTTATTAAAACAATTGTTATTCTCATTCTCATGATGACAAAGGCCACGACAGTCGGTGCAGTCATATTTGTCTTTGGTATTATGGGGCCGGTTATCTTTTTTTTACTACTTACTATCGAAAAAAAAGATCTCCTATTCGTACTTCTTAAATCAGAAGTGAAACGGGAGGAATTCAGATTTGGTTATACGTTAAAGTATTTTATTGCTTCTCAATTTCTCAATCTCGGTTTACGCATGGATTTGTTTTTACTTTCCCATTTTCGACCAAAAAATGAGGTAGGATTTTATGGTCTCGCACAGAAAATCATACTCTCCATTATGACGACAATCATCAGTATCACACAAGTACTTTCCCCCGGATTTTCAAAGATATCATCACAACCAGACGCTCGTTCTCATTTAAAAATTGGTTTTTTATATCTGTTAATACCTAGCGCATTATTTTTTTCTCTGCTTTTCGTACCAAAACAGCTCTATGACCTGGTATTTACTGAGGTATTCTCTTTAACATCACCCATCACCCGCGCACTTGCAATCCCATACATAATTTATTCATTAAGCAACCTTCCATTATTATTTATCTTATACACCATAAAGAAACCTTCGTATATATTGGTGGCATATGTTGTCTTTTTTATTATCCTCACTGGTGGCTGTTATATTCTGATTCCAAAGCTTGGTGCATTTGGCCCTCCGTATGCTATCACGCTCGCAATGGCAGTACAGTTTTTGATTCTAGGAGCTGCGTCTGTTCGTGAATATCGTCGTTTACCGAAAGTAACGAAGTATTAATTTCTCTGCCATTCTTCAAAAAATACCCCGCGTGAAGTGCTAGTCTTTTTTAAAAAAAAATTCCGTTTCGTTAATTCACTTCGATAATCATACCCATAGATTTCTACCGTATAAGGAAACACAACTATTGTTTTCTTATCAGAATCAAGCTGGTGTATATCTTTAACTACGACGTCGTTATGATAGTACCGTAATGGATCAGATACCGAAGGTATCATATATACTTCTGAGTTTTTCGACAATATGCGAGTCAGCTCTTTCCAATCTTCCCGATGAAATTGGGGTATCAAAAGATATGCGAATGAAAAAGTGAGAAAACCTCCTAAAAGTAAATATCTTTGCCAAACGTCTTTCGTGCCAAAAGCAAGAAGCAAACTGAATAGAGGAATGAGGTAAAGAAAACGGAAATATTGGAGGAGGGGAGAGAAGAAGGAAAAAACGAGACCGAGAATCACAGGAAGTATCAATAGTACCAATAAGCTTCTATACTTCCGAGAACCTCGCGCCACAAAGAAAAAAACGATAATTGTCCATAATAAAGAAATCGCATAGAATAATAATTTCGGCTCAAACGAAATGCGGCCGGTTGAAAACTTCATCGGTATAAGCAGCAGATTTTTCATCGTTACGGTCCCAAGTACTGCAGACCAGTTGGCAACAACCTGAAGCGTTTGTTTCGCATTCTCAAGTTGTAACAGCAGGAGGGGAGTCAATATCACTAAAACTAATATTGTTCCAGGAAGCAACAAAAACAATAATCGAAATCTTTTTTGAAACAGTAATAGTAAAAAAAGTGCGGCTATGAAAAAAATCGAACCATAAAACGTATAAAGACTTAAGAATATACTGAGATTTGCAACTGCCATTGTAAGAGTCCTTGTTTTTTTATTCAGCAATAGAGCAATTGAACAGTAGAGCAATACCGTTATAAAGAACGTCACCATCATATACATCCGCGCTTCCTGAGAATAATAAACGATGAGCGGA